>DATNQL010001007.1:0-34436 GCA_036704025.1 Stenomitos sp. | reverse complement strand
CAATCTGAGTCCAGTTGATTCTGTTTAACTGTAATTACAGCCGCTGGATACTAACTGAACAGGCTATTGTCCTCTGCAAAGAAGTAGTGCAACTTCTTTGCAGAGGATTTTCGATAGAGTTACAGTAATCGAACGGAAATTGAGTACACTTAAAGTTGTTGATATAGCCTTTCTCAAATAGATGAAATACATCAACAGCATTAAGTAAACAGCAGTCAAGGGCTTGTGGTGTATCTCAGTTATTCGAGAACCGCTATAAATCTCATTAAAAGCTGCATTTACAACGGAGAATGCTTTGTGCTAAAAAGTCTCACAATCCCAGCTCTTCCCAAATTTTGTGAGAAAAATCCTCACAAGTACATCTATAGCTATGCTGTTTGATAGGCTAGAAAGCATGAATCACGAAGAGTTCAACGCTGTACTTTACAAGATGACACCTACACAGAATGAGGTGTTGCGGAAGCTTTTGGCGGGCGAGACGGACGAAGCGATTAGTAGAACTCTCCTATGCACCAAAGACAATGTCAGAAAACATGTGTCGAATATTGGTAAGATATTTGGTCTGAAAAATAGGGAGGGTGAACACTACCGATACCGTTATGATTTGATTTGCCTGTTTGCTGAACACAAATCTGAGTGGGTAAATCCTAAGTTGTTAGATTGCCACGTCCACCAGACTGTACCAGAGTTAGAATATCCAGATGGTTTTGTGCCTCTGGGTTCGCCTTTTTATGTTGAACGCCCACCCCTTGTCGAGTCCCGCTGTTACGAGGCGATTGTGAAGCCTGGTTCCCTGATCCGAATAAAAGCACCTAAGTTGATGGGAAAAACTTCATTGATGGCGAGAATTGTGAATTATGCAGTCACGCAGGGCTATAAAACGGTGTATTTAGACCTGAGCAGCGTAGAGTTGGGGGTGCGAACCAGTCTAGATAAATTCTTGCGCTGGCTCTGTGAACGAGTTAGTCGGCAGATGAAGCTGGAGAATCAGCTAGATGATTATTGGGATGAGGGTATTCTAAGTAAAACTTCTAACTGCACAGATTACTTCGAGGAGTATCTGTTAACTGAAATTGACTGCCCACTGGTATTAGCCTTGGATGAAGTCGATCAGATTTTTTCATATCCCCAAGTCGCTGAAGACTTTTTGGGAATGTTACGAAGCTGGCATGAGAAGTGGAAGTTGAATGACCTTTGGAAACGACTGCGCTTGATAGTGGCACACTCTACAGAGGTTTATATCCCTTTGAATATCAATAAATCCCCGTTTAACGTAGGGGTGCCAGTGGAGCTGCCAGAGTTTACCCATGCTCAAGTACAGGATTTGGCTCGGCTTCATCAATTGAATTGGAATGAAGTCCAAGTGAAGCAATTAATGGCAATGGTAGGAGGGCATCCCTATTTAGTGCGGTTGGCAATGTATAACATTAGCCATAAGAAGACAACGCTGGAGCAGCTATTACAAGATGCTCCCACAGAAGCCGGAATTTATAGCAACCATCTGCGGCGTCACTGGGAAAATCTCCAAAAAGACCCAGAACTGTTTCTCGCGCTCCAAAAAGTTGTGATGTCGCCAACATTAGTGGTATTGGAGCGAGTACAGAGCTATAAGCTACACAGTATGGGGTTGGTAAATCTGCAAGGCAATCAGGTAGAACCTAGCTGCGATTTGTACCAGAAGTATTTCAGCAAGTAGTTGTCAGATGCAGCCGTGATGGACGAACCACACTCAGGCTACGAATATTACGTCGGAGGAAGTCTGCCGCCTGATGCCAGGAGCTATGTGACGCGGCAGGCAGACTTTGAACTCTATGAAGCACTGAAAGCAGGAAATTTTTGTTATGTACTCAACTCGCGGCAGATGGGGAAGTCGAGCTTGCAGGTGCGAACAATTCAAAGACTACAAGCACAAAAAACGATATGTGGTTGGATTGACTTACAGGATATTGGTACTCAGAATGTAACGCCAGATCAGTGGTATGCGGGCGTTGTCCGCCATCTAGTGAAAAGTTGCCAGCTTCCAGGCACATTCAAGTGGCGTTCTTGGTGGCGTGAGAACCGCGATTTACTTTCACCAAGGCAGTGCTTGAGTGAGTTCATTGAAGAGGTGTTGTTAACGCACATCAAGCAAAATATCGTCATCTTCGTAGATGAAATCGATAGTGTTCTGAGTCTAAATTTTTCAACTGATGATTTTTTCGCCCTAATCCGAACATGCTACAACAAACGTGCTATAAAGCCGGAATATGGACGGCTCACATTTGCGCTGTTGGGGGTAGCAACACCATCAGACTTGATACAAGACAAAAACCGTACACTTTTTAACATTGGTCGGGCAATTGAGCTGAAAGGCTTCCAACTGCACGAAAGCTTTGCCTTAGCTCAAGGGTTGGGACAGAAACCCTGCAATCCTCAAGCGGTGTTGAGAGAGGTGTGGAATTGGACAGGTGGTCAACCGTTTCTTACGCAGAAACTGTGTCAGATAATTGTAACGGAGGAAGCCTCCATTTGTTATGGCGTTGAAGCACAGTGGGTTGAGCAGCTAGTAAGATCGCGAATAATTGAGAATTGGGAAACTCAAGATGAACCACCGCATCTCAAGACAATTCGCGATCGCCTTTTGAGAAGTGGGCAGCGCAAGGGTTTACTGCTAGAGCTTTATCAGCAAATTTTGCAACAACGCGAAATTCCAGCAAATGACAGTCCCGAACAGATGGAATTGAGACTATCAGGATTGGTAGTCAAGGAGAACGGAAAGTTAAGGGTTTTTAACCGCATCTGCGAACATGTCTTTGACCAGAATTGGGTTAACCGAGAGCTAGGGGAGGGGTGGTTGGTGATGAACCAAAATCCTACAACCTTGCCGGGAACTGGACAAGAAGGGTACGGTAGGACAGCTCACGTTCGCCAAACCACGCTCCGCAGTTGTAGCCTCCCCGCAGTACTGCTGGCGAGTGTAGTTGTAACCATCTTGGTAATAAGTGTACGGCAAACGGGATTGCTTCAACCAACGGAGCTACAGGCTTTAGACCAGCTAATGCGGCTGCGCTCATCGGAGGGGTTGGATCAGCGCCTCCTGCTTGTTACAGCAAGGGAAGAGGATATCAACAAGCATCGCTTTCCTTTACCGGATGCTGTATTAGCCAAGCTATTGACGAAACTAGAGCAATATCAACCGAGAGTCATCGGTTTGGATATTTATCGCGATAACCCAGTGAACTACAGCGATATTCCTGTAGAGCCAAACTATACAGATTTACCCACCCAACTGCGGCAGAATAAGCGACTCATTCCCATCTGTAAAGTCAGCAGTACCAGTGATTTTGGCATCAGTCCCCTACCAGGCATTCCAGTGGAACGTCTAGGCTTTAGTAACGTCCTGGAGGACAGCGATCGCGCCATCCGCCGCCATCTCTTATATCAAACCCCAAGCTCTACATCTCCTTGCCAGACACCGTACGCCCTCAACCTCCAGCTAGCATTCCGATACCTAAAAGCAGAAGGCATCTCACCAAAATTTACACAAGAAGGCGACTTGCAGCTTGGCAAAACCGTCTTTAAGGACTTAGAACCCCGTGCTGGCGGCTACCAACGCTATGATGCGGGGGGGCAACAAGTAGTGCTCAATTACCGCGCTTCTGAACAAATTGCCCAGGAAGTCACGCTTTCAGATGTCTTAAATGGTCGGCTCGATCCCAACTGGGTAAAGAATCGCGTTGTCCTCATCGGTGTTACCGCTACCAGTCAGAAAGACATCTTCAATACACCTTACGGAGAAAGGCGAGGATTGCAGATTCAAGCATACATGGTGAGTCAGATTCTTAGTGCTGTGCTGGATGGACGACCGCTGTTACAGGCATGGCCTCCATGGGGCGATGCTCTCTGGATTGGGGGCTGGTCTTTGGTGGGAGGCTTGCTGGCTTGGCGTTGTCGGTCAGTACCACTCCGGATGCTGGGTGGAGGCACTGCCTGCGGAGCATTATACGGACTCTGCTTTGTCTTTTTGATCCAAGGTGATTGGGTACCACTTGTACCACCAGTGATCGCTTTTGTAGCTTCTGGCGGTTATGTAGTCACCTTACTACGTCTGGGACAATCGGTCGGAACTGCGCTCATCGTCACAGGTGGACTTGGCTTTCTCTTCTTAATACAAGGCAGTTTGGTGCCTCTCGTACCAGCAGCAATAGCTCTAGTGACTACAGGCGGAATTGTGATGATTTACACCATACTCCAGGCTCGGCATCGGTAATAGCACTAAACATCTTTAACTTCAGGGTATGCTCAAAATGATGTCACCTCGACCGCAAATAATACTTGCTTTTGTTGTCAGCTTGGCGCTCGTTATCTTGGCAAGCAGCTTCACACACTTACATGCCCAATCTGATCCAACTAGCGACATACTTGCACAACACCCGCCACTCAGTTCACTTGTATTTAACCAACCATCAACACCACCAGATAAAGGAGCACCCGGTCAACAATCTGATTCAGGAACTCGTGGCCCGTGCGACTCTGAAGAAGAGTCTCTCACAGCTACTGAGTTAGTAGCCTTGATACCTGCCATTGAAAAACCAACAAGTGCTAATTCAGCCATCAGCTTGCCGGAAACCAACGTCTGGGGCTTAACAGCCGCAGAACATCCTACTTTCTGGTTTTATATTCCTGAGACCGCCACGCTTGCCAAAGAAGCCAAGCTTGTGTTGGAGGATGAAGAAAACTACAGGTCTGACTTCCGTTTCACTCTGCCCAAAGTACGAGGCATTGTCAGTCTTTCCATCCCATCCACCCAACCTCCCCTAGAGATTAGCAAGCAATATCACTGGTCTTTGAAAATTTATTGCAATCCACAAAAATCGCCATCACCCAATTTCGTTGTTGATGGATGGATTCAACGGGTTGAGTTGAACCCAGCCCTTGAAAATCAGCTTAAGGTGGCGACATCTCAAGAGAAAATAATCCTTTATGCTCAACAGGGTATTTGGTTCGAGACACTCACCGAGTTAGCTAATCTTCATCGCACTCCTTCTGAGGACAGTAACAAGGCTTGGGCAGACTTATTGAGTTTTATTGGTTGGGCAAAGCTTACTGAACAACCCATTGTCTCATGCTGTACCCTTGAAAAATAGTGGCAAGTCGATTAAAGAATTCTCAAGGTAAGTATCTGTTCCTTTAAGGAGCAAGAGTATTAACTTTGGAACAGTGATAGCCAATTTCCTACTAAAACGAAGGGTGTCCAGTAATATGGATGCTTGTAATTAGAAGACTCCAGGAAAAGTTTTTGGATCTGTTGGAGAGCGTCTGCTTTAGTTATGGTCAATTTGGGTTCAACTAACTTCTGGTATAACTTACTCATGAACAAGGTGGTGGATTTATCGTTCACTTCCCACAGCGTTGCCACTGTACTACGCGCCCCTGCCCGTACAGCTATTCCAGCCAGTCCTAAAGTAGCGCGATTATCTCCGTCTGCTGTTTGGCAGGCACTGAGAACAAGTAGTTCAATTGGGTCAGGTAACGTTTCATCTCTACTTTTGAGTAAGCTGCTCAATTCATTTACTTTAATCCGCTTATCCCAAGTGAGAATAAACGTTTCATCCGCGTTTGAGCTGAATTGACCGTGAGTTGCTAGGTGAACAATAGAGAAAGGGCGTGAGTTAATCTCATTTTGGAGAGCTGTGCTAGTAAACTTTTCATTGAGTAGCTTGACCTCAGAGGGTATTTGCTCTAACTCCCTTTGAACATTTTCGAGCGGAAGAAAGCCTGTATGAGGACTAAAATCTCTTCGTACTTTGGAAAGTCCAAAAGCCAAGGTTGGCAACTGTTTCTTTGATAAAGGTAATGGTTCTAGTAACTGAGGTTCCCGATTTAGGGCAATCGCATAATCCTCAATTAAATACTTGTTTCCATCAGAGATAACTGCCATCGGGATATTCTGTAACGCCCCATCCAGGACAAATACCAAGGTTTTGACTCCAGTTGCTTTTAGCTGTTCTTCAAATGGTTTAATTACTAAGTTATAGATGGGTTGTGAAAGTTTCTTGATTTCCTGGATAGATTTATCACTAGTTTCACGTTCCAGGATTTTTTTCCGTAGTTCATCTACAGTCCTTTCTAATTCGTTTTGAGCAATCTCATTTACGCTGTGTTGCAGTACCGTTTTTTGAGGCAACTTAAGAATAACTTCTAATCGATTTTCCAAAATAATGGGATAAATAACGGCTGCTGTTGGATCGTACTGGTCAACAACTCTATCAAGCAAGGCTGGTGTAGCTGGTGAGCAGACCTCTTTTAAGAAGTTTTCCAGCTCGGCTAACTGGAGAGAGGCCATAACTTCACGGGCACGATTTAGATTCGGTTGACTGGGGTTTTCAGATTGCAATAGCAAATCAACTAACTCCCGATAAACAGGTTCTACATCATCCCGAAATGAGAACTGAATGTCAGGATTTAGAGCAGCTAAATCTTGGCGTATAGTTTGTAGAGTATTGACGGCTGCATTATAAGCTTCGATTGCTCCTGCCTTTCCTTCAATCTTTCCCTGAGCTTTACGGATGCGTCCGAGTTGCCATTGCCACTGATAGGCAATATCCCACGCCTGAATAGACTGGCTGATTTGGATGGCTTTATCAGTGATTTTTTGAGCTTTCGATAAGTTTGGTAAGTCTTTGATCTGCTCGTATAGCTGACCAACGATACCGAGTACATAGGCTTCTGTTCGTTTATCTTCTAAGTTTATTGCTTGCTTTACAAAGTTCTCAGTGCGTTGGATAGCTTTGTTGATTAACTGGTCAACTTCTGACCACAAGGGTTGGTTGGAGATTTGAGGTAGGTATGATGAGTACTGAGTTACTTTTTCCTGAACTTGCTTAAGACGAATATGGCTTTTAGCAAAGTTAATTTGGGCGTTAATGGCCGTAAGACCGGGAGGTAAATTAGCGATTTGATATTGAGTTTCAGACCAATTAGTAACCTGAGATTTAATCTGTGTGATCCATAAATTTTCTGCATCTGACCATTTTTCAATCTTTAGCAACCATTGTTCGGTTTCTAGTAAGAGAGTTAATTGATTCAGTTGAGCTTTGATTCTCGTAGGTTTAAACTTATATTCTGCTATAGATCCTTGATAATAAACTAAAGCTTTTTCTACCTTTCTTAGGGCAGGTTTTATGTCAGGCAAGGAGGGTCGTGTTCTTTCATATAAACTACGTTCTCTGTTGTATGAGTCTCTTGCCCAATCACCTAAACTGAGCAAGGCTGCACCCATAGCTTGGGGAGACTGCAACTGTTGAGCCATTTCTAAGCTTTTCTGCAATATCTGCTTAGATTGCTCTAAATTATCTGAATTGTTTAACCCCAATTTTTTCTGCAATACCTGCCAAGATGGGTCTGAATTATCTGGATTACCAACAACTCGGAGAAGATCGCCAAGGCTTCGGGTAGCAGTAAATTTGAGAAGAGAGTCGGGTTGGTTTTGCAGGCTGATGTTCGCCTGAGTTAACATCTGGAGTGCTTCTCGGAGAAGTCCCGCAGCTTGCATGGCCTGAGCTTGGTTAATCAGACTGCCAATCTTCCCAGTGTCATCGCCCAAGCGAGTATAGGCATTACTAGCTTGTTGCCAGATTTTTAGAGCTTCTCCTGCTTTACCCAGAGCTAGTTGCAGATGACCTTGGGTGGTTAAAGCTTGAGCAAAGATGAGGGTTCGCTCTTTTGAATTACCAATATTTTGCCTGGTCTGCAACAACTTTAAACTGTTTGCGATCACTTCGTCTGCTTCCTTCCACTTTCCAAGTTGCTGAAGCGCCAAGGAAAGATAGCTCAATACCCTTGCTTCTTGTAGCTCATTTCCTTGAGTAGCCAAGACCGATGCGGCTTGTTGCCAGACTGTTACTGCATCTGAAAACTGTTCTTGATCGTAATATTTTCTACCCTGTTCCACCAATTGGGGGGCATCACTCACAGTTGGGTTACCAGCGTTAATGACCGGATTTTGGGCGAGAACAGGCAAAACGCCTGTGTTTAGAGAGGGTAGATTAGTTAGGAAGGGTATCAGACCAACTCCGCCTTGTCCCAACAAAATTAACAGAGTTAGGCTTGCGCCTAAAAGTATATGCTTGAGAGCAAACTGTACTCTACGGAATACGGGCTGTCTTCTTGCCATGTTCTTCCCCTCGAAGGGATATCAACCAAAATAGTGGTGTTGAACGTATTAAGTGTGAGGCGACATTAAGAACTTCTGCCTATTACTTTTCAACGTTCTCGTTTTGTGCAGGGCAAGCCTTAGGCATCTGCCAAGAGCTGTAGAGTGTAGCGCTGGGGGCAGAGGCTGTTAGTTCCACCTCACCTTTGGCGTTAACTATCCATCCTTGTGCCTCCACGAGTTGAGTTGGAGCGGAGCCAGTCGGCTTCATAGGAAGAGCCGAACTGGAAGTATTCTCTGTTCCGGAAGTGGAAGATCGGAAATCTACCCAGCCTGTGTTACTACTAAGTGTCTGGCTAGGATTGGGTGGCAATCCACCACGACCAGAAATAATAAATTCACTGTTCGCTTGCCGCCTGCCCACTTGACATCTCGGCTCAATCAGCTCAGGGAGCGGCGCATCTGGCAAGGCCTCCGGTTGGGGTTGGTTTCCCGTGTCGATCTCCCGTGTGCCGTTTATTCCTAGCTCAGAAGCAGCACTAATGTCACTGTCTGGAGTTCTGACTAGACGTTCTGGAAGACTGAACCCAAACACACCTTGAGCAGTAACAAAAATATTGCCCCCTCGACCCTGAATGGCGGTAGCAGCCACATCGCTATTTTCTGGCAGAATGGCAAGGACAAAGCCACCAGCGTTTATGGTGATGTTCCCTCCATTCCCAATACCACCTGCTTCTGTCAAAATATTACTGCTGTGGCGCAGCCACACTGTGTCACCCACCTTTAGCCTAATGTTGCCACCTTCACCTGATTCGGTTGTTGCTTTGAGATTGCTTTGATTATTCATAAAAATGGAGTCAGCTTTAACTTCTAAATTGCCGGAAACTCCTGACCCCGTACCGCTAACAGTCACTTGCGACCCGTTTTGGACAGTTAGCTCTCCAGTATTAATCCTGATACTTCCTGCACCGGAGGTATTGGTTGCTTGTAGTTTCCCCTGATTGTTCAGAAAGATCGAATCTGCTGTAATCTGCAAATCACCAGCTGAACCCGAACCACTACCACTAACCGTTACTTGTCCTCCGTTTTGGACATCTAACCATCCAGTCTCAATACTGATGCCCCTAGCGTTGCCAGCCCCAAGACTATCAAAATACAGCCGACTAGCAAACTGACCATTGGTGCCACTCACTAGCACAGATTCGTAGGCTTTAACAGCAATAATTCCTCCCTGCCCTGCATCAGAAGTTACAGCAGAAGTTGTCGCAGATACTTGTCCCCCATCTTGGACAATCAAGTTTCTGGTAGTAATAATCAACTTTCCAGCATCACCAGCACCAGAAGAATCAAAAAACAACTGGCTGCGGTTTTGACCGTCAGCTGAGGTGCCAATCACTTGTACAGAATCAGAGGCATTGACAGCTAAAGTCCCTGCCTGACCCGTGCCGCGAGTATAAGCTGATACCTGTGCCCCATCTTGGACAATCAAACGCCCAGTGAAAATTTTCAATTCTCCAGCATTTCCAGAACCGCGAGTGTTAGCAAGTAGCCCACTAGTAGAGTCTTCATTAACAACATTCTGACCAAACTGAGCCGATCGATCAGCGAAGGTGGCATCACTACCAGAGAGAATGATGCTATCAGCAGCATTGATTGTGATATTCCCTGCCCTGCCATCACTGCGAGTGGTAGTAATCACTTGTCCACCGTTAGTCGCTTTAATAGTGTTGGCGTTAATGATAACGCTACCCCCATCGCTAGCATTGAGAGTTCTGGCGTTCACAACAGCCCCATTTTGCACTCGCAAGGTGGCAGTATTGATTGTAATTTCCCCTCCATTACCTATTGCCCCGTTCTCACTACTGGTAATTATTCCACTGGAAACTCCATTAACTCCAACCCCCGATAGAGTAACAGAATCAGCATCAACTTGAATATTTCCCGCGCTCCCCTGTCCCAAGGTGTTGGCAGTCAATTGGGCACCATTAGTGACAGAGAGCGAATCAGCCACGATCTCAATGCCGCCACCGTTACCCACGCCTTTGGGTTCCACACGACTGTATGCACCGCTTCTGTACAAATCGGGTCCCTGCCCATCAAAGGAAACCGTATTGGCGTTAATAATCACACGGCCTGCATCTCCCTGTCCCAAGGTGCTGGTAATTGCAACAGCCCCATTGGTTACTCTGAACTCCCTCGCCGTAATGTTGATGTTCCCAGCATTGCCAACCCCACTTGGTCTCACAGCACTGTATGCACCACTGGATTGCTTTTCGTTGTCTGCGTTTGGATTGGGAATGCTACCTATTCCATCAAAGAAAATCGTATCGGCGTTAATGGTAACACTGCCCGCATCTCCCTTTCCGGCGGTGCTGGTGGTTAGAATAGCGCCATTAGTTACAAAGAGCGACCCTGCCGAGATCTTGATACTACCCCCGTTGCCCACAGTTTGAGGTGTCACCTGTTCCACCCGACTGTATGCACCACTAGAAAAACCCTTGGGACTTACCCCATCAAAGGAAGCGGTATCAGCGTGAATGGTTACATTGCCTGCATCTCCATTTCCCGATGTGCTGGTAGTTAAGACAGCACCATTGCTTACAGAGAGCGACCCCGTCGTGATATCGATATTACCGCCTTTCCCCACACCTGTTGATTCCAACTCGCTGATTGCACCACTGGCTCTGAGTACTCCTCCATTGAAGATACCTTGCCCATCAAAGGAAACGGTATTGCGAGCGTTAATAATCACACTGCCCGCATCTCCCTGTCCATTGCTACTCGCATATATTTGAGCACCATTGGTTGCCAAAAGCGATCCCGTCGTGATGATGATATTACCCCCCTTGCCTATCCCTCCGGCGCGTACTGAATTAGAGATAAAGCTGGCATCTTCAAGACTGATTGTCCCTGTTGCATTAATCTCAATATCTCTCCCTTGAGTGCTAACAAGACCTAACCCTTCACCTATCCCAGCTCGCAGTGTACTTTCTTTTGTCAGATAGAAGTTCTGGGCATTGATTGCAATGCTACCGCTACCTCCAGCCCGTACATTTACTTCAGCACCATTGATGAGGGATACATTTGCTCGCGCTACGCTATCAGGAAAGCTTTCCAAACGCAGGTTGTTGCCATCAACACTTAGCCCTATAGTACCCTCTCCTGCTACGCCTCCTAACTCCACTCGACCCCCTGGAGTTCTTAAAACCCCACCATCCAAGGTTACGTTGCCACCTATCAGCAGCAGGTTTTTGCCATCAGGAACTCGTAGACCAACTCCAGGTACAACTGACGGATTTAAGGGATTGGCTACAGATTGATTAGTGATGGCTTTTTGAGCCGCAAGTTGATTGAAGAAAAGGGCAGAAGGATTGACTGTTAGTAGTGAGACATCATTTTGAGAAGTAGAAGCGATGAAAGTGCCTTGATTGCCAAATTGGATAGCATTGGCAGTTGTCGCTACAAACGAACCACCGATATTTAGCTGGGCGTTAGGACCAAACAGGATACCGTTTGGATTAAGTAGAAATAGATTGAAGTTGGGAGCTGTACCGCCTGCTGCAATTACACCGTTAATATTAGAAATATATGCTGGCCCCTGACCAGTCACACGACTGATAACATTCTGAATATTCAGGTTGTTGTTGATGAAGCGAACTACATCATCGTTAGGGACAGAAAACTGCTCAAAGCTATGGAACAGGTTACTACCCGCTGGAGTTCCACCCGTGATTTCAAAGATGTTGCCCGACGGATTGTTAACGATAGTCCCTACAGTTCCATCACTGACAATTTGAGCTTGGACAGGGCTACTTGTAACCAGACAGAAGATGGAAATCCCACCCCCCAAGCAAAATAAGGGATTACACCGTTTCCTACAGCTCCCAAGGTATTCGCGGGAAGAATCTGATCGCGCTATTCCCAGAGAAGGCGATCGCAAGGTGATCGTTCCACCCATCACTAACAAGCGTACTGAGAACTGCCAGCACCAGCGCCACTTGCTTTGAGTCATCCCGGACATTGCACCCTCATAACCAATAGTAGTTAATTGAATCAAAGCTACTTCTATTTAAAATTAACGCTGCTACAACAGCCACAGGTCTACCGTAAAATTACTGAACTTAGCGAATCGCAATATTTCAATTCACTAAGCTAATGTGATACTTAAGAAATAGAGCCAGAGTCCTCCCAATAATTGCTAATAATGAGAAATGCAGAACAATACACCCAAAAACTATTAAACCACGAGGAATTCTAAATGATTTGTTTTTACCTCTTAGTCACACTATGGTGTTGATTTGTTTGGATAGAATGAATGGAAGAGATAATCCTATTGGATGCTTGATACTTAAAACTTCACCCAAAGAACCGAAAGTATTGGAAATATCCTCAATTGTAGTTGACAAGCTTTATCGAGGTCAAAAGCTAGGAAGACAATTTTTTGAAATGTGTGATAGATTTTCCGAGCTTGCATTTTGAGAAGTTCTAGCAGAATCCTCTCCTTCTCCTTGCCAACTGACACACTACACAGTCATGAAAGCCCTAAGCTCACAAACGAACTACACCATTGATTTCATTGCCACAACAGAGCAACTGCAAGAACTCTGGGAACTTGATGCTGACGCCTACGATGAATGCTCAATTGGGTTTGAGATTTTTCAGTCCTGGTGGATGGCATACCCACGCGGCTTGACGACTGTATGCAGTGAAAAGAAACTTGTCGGCGCAATGGGCATCTGGCCAATATCACCGGAGCAGTATCAGGAGTTCGTAAGCGGTCGAATCAGAGAAGGAGAGTTGATTCCTGTATCTGAGGCAGTATGTTCTATACAACCTCAGTCACACTGGTACTTCTCTGGAATTGTCATAAAGCCAGAAATTCGGAGGCTTAAGTCCAGACCGCTCAAATTGCTTTTGGAAGCAGCGGTAGGATACTGGTGCATTAGCGGACACATTGCCTATCCGGTTTTCTCCTGCGCCCTAGGTTACTCCCCAGAAGGTCAAAGAATGCTCAACCGATGTAAATTTCGTTTGACTCATGCAGCATCGATTATGCCTGACAAATGTCCTCTGTACCAATTTTCTGCCAATTCGCAGCAGGAAATCATAAATCAGCGCTCTCTCCTCTCCCCGATTCCCAAAAATACGTCTTTCCCGGACATACCGACGTTTATCCCTCGGTAATCGCTTTTTCAATTAGCTCTAATAACTGCGGTAGTTTCTGCACTAGCTGTTTTTCAGTCCGAGTGTTTTTTTCTTCATCGACAAGACTCGCCCACTGTGCCAACGCCCTCTTAGCCTGTCGCAAAGCTGTTTTTTTAGAAACCTGTCCAAGTTGGACAGGTTTTTCCTCCGTGAGATAGCGCCGTACACTCCTCAAACTTTTGCCGATGATTACTTCTAGGGCAGGTCGGAGCCGTTTCTCACCTAGAGACGGACGACCGGGGCTATCTACATAGCCAGCAGCACGTAAACGAGCTGCTAGAGCGCGAACTTCATTAGGGGTATAGTCCCGTCGTTTTTCGTTTTCGCTGATTTCAACTTGTAAAGCTTGCTCTGGGTCTTCATCCGCATCAAAAGGCATCATTCTCACGGGAACCAAGTCATCCGGAAAATGTTGAGCATACGCTTGTGGATTGTTTTCTCTGATGTGTGCGATCGCCGCTTTCCGATGCCCTCCAGCCAGCAAGCGTCCTCGATTATCAACAACCAACGGCTCTAGCAGCCCTAATACCGCGATGGACTCCGCCAGTTGAGTAACATGCTGACTTTGCAAGGGTCGAGTATCCGTTTCCCTGTCCAAAATTTGTTCCAAGGGCAGCGTCATCCCTTGCGTCCGCTCCCGTTCGGCAACCGCCGCTGCCTTTTCGTCCTGGTCATGCAGCCGCTCTGCCGTCAGGTGTGCGGCATCCCATACTTCAGATCTTGATCGTCGCCTAGGCATCATTAGCTCCTTTGAACGAGTCGGGGTCTAGAACCCATCGAGCCAGGGCTACCAGTTCAGTGGCTCCACGACAATTGGCATCATAATCCATCAAGGGCACCTGCTGGGCCGCTGCCAGGGAGAGCGTAGTGTCTTGAGGAATCACAAACCGCTTAATCTGCGGATATCTCAAAGCTAATTGAGGTGCAATTTGCTTGTCCAGCGAGCGTCGGGCATCGATTTGCGATAAGATGAGCGCCCATCGCCCTGGACTCCGCCGACCCTTTTTCTGGTAGCTCTCCAAAATTTCCAGCACTCGTTCAGCTCCGATAACGGCTAGCGGATGGGCATTCGTAACCACCAGCGCCACGGAGGCTGCCACTAGACCTAACCGCTCCAGATACTCATTGCCAGGAGGACAATCGAAGACGATGGCATCATAGTTTAAGCTAATCACCGCCTCTGCCAATTCTTCAGGATGAAGCGATTGAATCCTTTGACTCCCCAACTCCGGTCCACCAGGAAGTACATGAAGCTCAGTAGTTGCTTCCAAGGGTGACGGCACACCCCCAGTTAAAAGTTCGGCTGTCCCAGGCGCTATAGGATCGACTCCCAAAACATAGGCAGCATTAGACTGCGGATCGAGGTCGATGACCAAGACTCGCCGCCCCTGATGAGCTAGTGCCGACGCTAATCCGCAGGCGACTACCGTCTTCCCGACGCCGCCCTTCCTCGCTGCTACGGCTATAAGGCATCGCTCGTTCATGGGCGAATCGTATCACATCATGAGTAGCTTTCAACAATTACCCCTAGACACGCGACCCCTCACTGCGGTATGTCCTATTCAATCGCGTGAGGTGCGTGCCGTTGAAGCGAAACAGATATGGAAGGGGAAAAATACTTACTCAAACAGAGATCCAGTTGTTATTTAACGAGGGTCTCCCAGATACCTTTTACCGCTGTCTGTTTGCCACAGCACTGTTTAGTGCAGCAAGAATTAATGAAGTTTGCACGCTACTGACAGAAGATGTTTTTGACAAGCGAGGCCGAGTACACTCGCACTTAACGCTTAGAAAAAGCCACACCAAGGGGCAACTGGGAACCCGGACAATCCCAATTATTCCAGACCTAAGAGCTTTCTTAGTCGCTTACTACCCGGATGCTGGGAACCCTTACTTATTCCCCGGTCGCTACGAATTGCGCTCCCACATCAACTCCGACTCCGCTGCCAGGGTCTTGCGGAAAGCTTGTGCAAGAGTGGGAATCGAAGGGGTGAGTACCCATTCCTTTAGACGCACAGCCCTGACTCAAATGAGCAATGCGGGCATCCCGTTAAAAGTGATTGCCACCTACTCCGGACATCGGGACTTAGCACAATTGAATGCGTACCTGGAGGTGAAGGACGAGCAGGTGCTGGGAGCCGCTGCCAGTTTATCAATGCTATCGCCAGTAATGGGCGATGTCGGGATAGTCCTCAAAGACGACATCCCCCATCACTCCTCACCACACCCTGATTCCCACCTCCATACGGATGCTTGAACCAGCTTCGTATTGGTTTGAGCAGCGTCGTTACATGAAGTCTTGTGCGATCGCGACTCTATTCGTCACCACTCTGGTATTAATTGCATTTGTGGCTAGCTAACGACACGCTCAATCAAGAAAAGTTTCTATAAAAACGTCTTCGTGGAATCTCCCGTCTTGAATGCCCCAGCTTTAGTTGCTGGGGTTTTGTTTTTTAGTGATGATGTGTTCGTACTCACGGGCAAACTTCACGGCTTGCTTTTCATCTACGACTTTAAAAGGCAACTCACCCCGACTAGCCCACTCTAAAGCACTGCGGTTGAGGTCGCCGTCTACTAACAGTGTGGGAGCTTTGTCCTGAAAGTAGGCGGCTAGATGAAGCGCTGAACAGAAAGCGACCCAGTGACCCGTTAGACCTCTGCGATTGCCTTTGGCTTTACTTGTAGCTGATCGCCAAAACCTAACCCGACCTGGTAGCCTCACCTCTGCGCCAGACCCCGCTAGAATGCGCTGTGAAGCGAGGTAATCCGGGTTTTGAATGCTTCCAACTTAACTCCTTACGGTCAAATCGCTCTAGCTCCCACTAGCTCTACTTTTTAGGCTGTTACAACATTTTGATTTTCTTTGCGAAAGATGTGACTAAGGCATAGTAGAGCGCAATCCATGTGATGCCGTTGTAGCCAAGAAGAATGGATTTGGGAGTCAACTGAACTTTTTCAGATCAGACCTCTGCAAGTCAGGAAAATACCTTCATGCTTGTGGAGATTATAAATAGTGAGGCATTTTCTGATAAACGTATTAGCATGATATCTCTCTGGAGAATGATGCGAGGGTACTTGGAAAGGCTTTCTGGGGCGATGAAGCAGGTAGAAGTTCTGGGAGAAGGGGGTAAAAGTGTTGAGGTAAGTCGCTGTATCTATACGCCTCATTCGCTCCGGACTCCCACTGCTACACTCCTGCTTGATGCAGGGGTGGATATCACTAAGGTGCAGGAACTTCTAGGGCATAAGCATATTACGACTACCCAGATTGATGATAAACGTAAACAGTCCAAATGCTAAATTAAAACACTACCCATGAGCTATTATGCGAATCGTGAAATGAAATGGTTAAAATGGCTGATTACTTTTATCTTTTGTACCTTTTTAGCTATTTCCTCCTCTGCTAATGCCCAGAGTTCTCACCAGTGTTTTCAGACTCTGGACTCAGGTAAATATGCTGATGGGGAACGCTGTTTTCAAAGTTTAGTTAATCAGAATCCAACAAATGCTAGGTTTCATTATTATCTCGCTCAAGCCCTGCGTAAGCATGGAACTCAGATTGGAGATGAACAACGATTACAACAAGCACTCAAGCATTATCGTGAAGCAGTTCGCATAGACAAAAACTACGCTTGGGCTTTGAATGGGTTGGGAAATCTACATCATGTACTTTCTTGGAATGCAGATAATATAGATGATGAAAATGATAATTTGAAAGAAAGTGAGAAGGCTTATCAAGCTGTTTTAAAAGTACCCGATCAACCTGGTCCCCCTACTACCGCTCATACATCAGCTCACGTCAATTTAGCAGCTATTTTGAGCGATAAAGGCAAGTTTCCAGAAGCATTAGATGAAATCCAGAAAGCACTTCAACTAGATCCTCGGTATGGCGGTGCTTACGAGCAATGGGGAGACATTCTCTACGAAATGTCATCTTTGGATCTAAGGTCTGGTCAGCGTGATTTGATAGTACCTGCTCAACAGAGACTACAAACAGCGATCAAGCGGTATCGTGAAGCAATTCGACTCAATCCAGAACTCGCAGAATCCTACCTTGGTGCGGGTCGAAGCTTGATGTTGCTTGGGGAGTACCAGGAAGCTATTCGTCAGTTTCAAGCGGCGGCACAAAAAGGACCCTATGACCTTGCTTATGTATATATTCGCTGGGGAGACGCACTAGAAGCACTAGGCGATTTGAACGGAGCTATTAACAGGTATCAAACAGCAACCCAAGTCAAATCATTGACAGCCAAAACTAAGATTGCTTTTGCATATGTTAGATGGGGGGATGCACTTGCTGAGCAGGCAAGAGAGATCAGCGATGCAGAGCGGATGCAGAAATGGGCTGAAGCCCTTGGACGGTTTCAACAGGCACTAGATCATCCTAATGACTTGAAGGAGTCAGAGAAATCAGGTGAGCCAAGTACACATGCAGTGGCTCAAAACAACATGGGGTTGATTTATTGGCAACAAAATAACCTTGAACAAGCTGAACAACATTTCAAGGAGGCTATTTCGATATCGCCTACGTTTAGAGTCGCTCGCAGTAATGAAAAAGAGGTTCATCGACAAATACAGCTACGAACAAGGCGACCGATCGAACTGACCAGTCCCCCATTTCCGCCGCTTGACGAACAAACAGCAACCAAACGCTCACTTGTACGTATAATTTCCCGCTTTTGGACTGATGGAGGTATAGAGGAAGGCACGGGTTGGATTGTAGAGAGTCCAGGTAATAAAGCGTTGATCGTTACTAACCATCATGTGGTTGTCAAAAACCGAGATGCGGACGAGATTGAAATCGAGCTTTACTATGGAAATGTCCCAGAGGGAGTTCTGCTGCCACGAGTGCCAGCTCAAATTTTTCAACGATCTCCAAACAGAAATGATGTAGACTTAGCTTTGGTAGAGAGTGAATCTTTTGTTTTTCCAAAGGATGTTCAGCAGTTACCTGTTGTCAATCAATCAATTCAGCAAGGGTCTCCTATTTCAGTAGTTGGTAACTCCAACTTTCAGTGGGTAAATGGTTCTCTTTCCCAAATCTCCACTACTGATTTGATACTCACTCCTAAATTAGAACCTGGCTATTCTGGTAGTCCTGTTCTTGACTCTCAGAATCGAGTGGTTGGTTTAGTCTATGCAATTGATAGCTCAGCAAACCGACCAGTTAGCTATGCTCATCCTTTAACTCTAGTAATTCCAAAATTGCAAGAATGGAGAAGAAAACAATGATAAAGACAGCCTGCTTAACAGGATTTTCAGCCTTGATCTTTTGCACAGCTATTTCTCTTGCCCAAGATACTCAAAAATTTCCTACTGACAACATCATCCAAAATTCATCTGATCCAGATGATGATTCTAAAGAATTGATTGGAAAAGGGATAAATCTGGTTTCGTTTACAGTGGGACAATTTCAAGATAGTAAGCAGAGCCTTGAAGTTCCCAATGCTTCTCCAGGAAATCCCCCAAAAGTTGTTGTTCAACACCCAAACAGTGGATATCGATGGAGCGTGAAAAATTTACAATTAAACAACATAAAGGATTTTTTTCAGGCACAAGCACCTGACAATAAGATTAAAGCTCTCAATGACCTTAAAATTGAACCCAGTCAACTATTTGCCAAAGCAGAAATTTCTGATTCATCTCCTATTTCCATTCCAGTCATTCTTAATCGTTCAACATCACAATACGAATTTGTTTTTTATTGCGATCAATGTACAGCCTCTATTAATAATGCCAAAATAATTGCATCTGACGGTCAGAAGAATTGCTCCTTGTCACCTAATCCAACCGTTACGCGGGTATTCTGTAATAGCCAACAACTGAAAAAAGGGAGATTTCGGTTGTCTATCTCTGGCAATTTGAAGATGTCTGGTTCTAGAGATTCTGAGCCACTTTCAAATAGTTACAACTTTAGACATAATCCAGAATGGTTAAAATAAAGAATCTTTTATCAAGTATTATACAACAGGGAAGATTTATCGGCCGCATCGGTAATCAGGGTGTGCAATTTTGTTGGAGAACAGCTCAAAAAATAGCTCAATGGAAACCTCAGCTTAAGTTGATAGGTAATCAGTTTGTAAAATTCTGTTGGAAAAAATCTAAAAAAATAGTTCAATGGAAACCTCAGCTTAAGTTAAACCGCTTTAGATTGATATTAGCCTTCACCATTATTCTTCCGATTTTTGGTATAGGTATTTATATCATTCCCCACAATATTCCATTTGAAGGCAATTTGGTGGTTGAACAGTTAGGATTTAGGACAACTCAAAACCAACCTTTTCTCGATGGAGTAAAAATTGATGAAATTAAAATTATTGGGAAGCAAAAATATATTTTTGAGGGTTTTGAGGGAGAATTCGAGAGTAAGGAGATTCAGCAACTTAATAAGATATCTAAATTGACTGTTGTCCTTCAGGATAAGGATAGTAGCTTAACTATTGCGCCAATTTCAGCAAAGGAATTTTTACGAGTTTCACAATTAAGCTTATTAGCTAATACCGAAGTTAGGAAACTAATATATAACCCTTTTTCGCTTCATTTTAGTCTCTTACAGCCGGATATTACAACTAGTAATGATTTTGAACAATTAGCTATCAACATTGGAGTACATGTTAAAATTTTAGTTCAAGGAAGTTTTCAAATTTCAGGTATTCAAAATAATGAGAATCAGGTTCAAATTACAGCTAAAGCGATAGGTGATTTCAAAACGTTACTACCTCAACAAGCTGACTTACAAATCAAGCTACATGATTCAGAGCAAAACATCTTTTTTGGTAACAATTTAGTTGAGAAGGTAAATTTTGATCGACAAGAGTCAATGCTGGACTATGAAGATTATGGCTATAGTCGCTCTGCTATTCACTCAGGCACTATCCGAATGACAGGTCAAATAGTAACAGTCGAGAAAGATCAATTTATTCAAACAGGGAATAAAGCTGATCTTCAGAATATTAAAAGCTTGCCTTACATTCGCATAGTACATGATGAATCTAGCACTCTTCAGATGAGCGATCAAAAACTTACAATATCTAAGCCATTGTACGGTCTGGAAGTTGGAATTTCTGGTCAAACTACCCTACTTCAAGTTGGGATTAATCAGAATCTTCCTATTAAAACTATTCGAGGCACTTACATAAGTCAGATATCTTCTGAAACTGTGAATGTTTTGCTTATTGTGTTTACAGCATTATTTAGTGGATTACTGACAGAGTTAATAAATAATATTCCTAATCCGCCTCAATCTCCTAATCCGCCTCAATCTCCTAATCCGCCGTAACTGATTTAGACAATCCGTATGAATGAACAGAATGCCCAGCAGGGGCTTTAAGCCAGTCTCCAACTAACAGACTCGTTGACTACACCACGGGGATAACGCCGCTCACAGGTCGTTCTAGCTGTCGATGAGCGAACGCTCTAGCTCTATTCGCTTACACAGATTTTGTGCAATCTCGCCTATCCAAAGTTTAGAGGCATTCGGTAGCACGTTATCCTTCTCTATCTCCACTACCAAACTATTGATAAAATTTAAAACTTCAGATTCAACTTGTTTCCTCATCCGTTCAGATAGTAGTGGATTCAACTCTAAGAGTTCTGCTCTCATGGTAGTGGTGACGCGCTCGCGTTGCGCTGCTGCTATCAGAGATCGCACTCATCTTCCTACTTAATCCGATGTAGAGTAGACTTGATAGCTGTTAAATTCTGGAAACTGTGCAATTGCTAAATTCAGTGCTGACCTAGTTGGTTGACTAGAAAATAACGCTTGATAAAAAACCTGAAAGAATCTTCCTAAGTTAAGCCAAGGAATTGGAGTTGAAGGCGCTATAACGCTTGTGGCACCTGCCTCTAAGAAAAATCTAGACAGTTGCGCGGAACTACAAGCTCCGCTTACTACAACTCTGCCTTGCCACTCACTTGTTGTCTTAATATCCAAGCTCGTTAATACATCTTCTGGAACACGCTCTTTAATCTCTTGAGCCTTAGACCATTTCAGAATTAACCCCTGATTATCTCCATGCATAGCCAAATGAATTATTTCCGTATCAGACTGCTTTAAATACTGTTTGATTAAATCTTTATTCAAAACCTTCCTATTCAACCAAACCCCATCATTACTGTAAACTTCATAGTCTATATTTTCCTGATTAAAGAAGCTGGAAAGAATTAAAGCTTCTGTTTCCTTTTTAATTTCTGGACTTCGGCAAACCTCAAAAATAGCAACTTTCATATTCAGGACTTACGCAAAGCCCCTCTTGGTAGGGTTTGTTTGCGGAGTATAACGCCCATTTACCACTATAGACGAATTCTCTCTAATTCTTGCTGGCTCTACTTTTGACTCTGTTACATTTTTTTGACTTTCTTTGCGAAAGATGTGACTAATGCATAGGATTTTTCGGTTTTTTATTGTGATTAAAATCACAGTCAATATTTTTATTCTTGATCAAATTGGATTTATTCATGAAGATTTTTAATTAGGGCACGTAAAATTATCTTTTTTGAGGAATTGATCCTATGGAACCGATAAGCTTAACTGCCACATTGGTTGCTGCTCTCCTTGCCGGAGCTGCTACGGGAGCCGGAGAAGCTACAATTACTGAGTTATCCCAGCACGTCCGTCAAAGATTCCGGAAAGAAGGTAAAGAAGGTTTGCTGGAGCGATCTCAAGAAAATCCAGAGGCGATCAAAGCTGAGTTGATTAGCCAGATGAAGGATGACCAGGAGTATCAAAACCGTTTGGAAAAGTCCTTGGAAGCTATAGGGCTAACACGTCAGGTAGTGCTGAGTGATATTGGCACCGAAGGTGGTATCAAAGTAGAAGATATTAGCTTAGAGGACTATGGTAGTTATCTTCTGGAGCAGGTTGTACTGAGTCACTTAAACACCGCTAAAGATATTGAAGTTAAGGGACTCCATATCAAATCTCAAAAAAAAACTTCTATCCAGTAAGAAACCCTGTCCACACTCCGCAGGTTAACCAAGAAATTTTTAAGGATATCACTGCTGGAGGTAATATCCATTTTGAGGGTGTTTCTGTGTCTACAGAAATTATTGCTGCTAGACCAGAAACGCCTCCTTTTCAGCTACGTCGAGATGCAACAAGAAATTTTGTTGGTCGGGAGCTAGAGCTTAAAGAACTAGAACACCAGTTACATCAAGCCGGTACGCTAGCCATCACTGCCATTAAAGGCATGGGAGGTATAGGTAAAACTGAGTTAGCCCTTCAGTATGCGATTGCTGCAAGAAAGTTAGAAAAATATCCAAGTGGGATTTGCTGGATTGATGTCAGAGGAAAAGATGTTGTTGATGAGATACTAGATTTCGCCAACAATTATCTAGACTTTTTGCCACCTGACAACCAAACACCAGAAAAACAAGTTGAACTTTGCTGGAATCGTTGGTCAGAATTATTCAAACAGGAAAAGCTTTTAATACTTGATGATGTAGCTGATTACACGCAGATCTATGATTATTTGCCTCCCTACAATCCAAGTCTTAAGGTGATTATAACTACGCGATTGAGACTGGAATCAGTCAATATACAGTCTTTGATTTTAGAAGTTCTTAAGGATATAGATGCGCTTAATCTGCTGAAAGCGTTCATTGGGGAAGAGCGGGTAGAGCATGAATTAGAGCAAGCTCAGGAACTCTGTCAGTGGGTAGGTAACCTACCTCTAGGTTTAACCCTGGTCGGGCGCTATCTGAGGGAGTTTCCGGAAGATTCACTAGAAGAGTTGTTGGAGAAATTAAAGGAAGAGGGACTAGACCAGGATTCTTTGCAAGAAACTGAGATTCCAATTGGAGATAACAAGACGACGGCTAATCTGTGGCGGGGCGAAAGACGACTATATGAGAATGTTTATGCCGTCTTTAATTTAAATTGGAAGTACTTACAAAAAGAGGGAAAACAATTAGGCGCTATTCTGAGTTTATTTGATGCGCCTCCCTATACTTGGTCACTGGTCGAAAAAGCAGCTAAGCCTCTGTCTGAACAACGTGGAAAGGCAAAAATTAATTTAAAGGATTTGCATCTCATTCATGAAAATGAAGGCAGCCCGATACATCCAATTATCCAAGAATTTTTTCTGAAAAAGCTCAAGGAAAATGGAGATTTTCTCAATATCCAAGATATCTTGTTTGATAACTTTGTCTTCCAGCAATATGTTTATGATACGGGATACATAGAAAACAACCTTAAACAGATAGAAAAGGTTAGGGAATTTATTTCAGAAAATAATGCTAAAGGCTATGTGATTCTCAGTAAGATGATTGGTCATGGTTACTATGCCGATCGTACTCATTACATGAAACAGTCTGTCGAAAATATGATGATTGTGCAAGAAAAGGCCGAAGCTCAGAGCGATTCATCTTCAGTAGATGAACAAAAAGTCTGGCTCTGGTATCAACTCTATTGTCTTGATCATACGCATAACCTTGTAGCCACGACACCAGAAGGTAATATCAATATTTTCGACCGAAAAGTTACTGCCCAAGAGTTACAATCTAAACTTGAATTACTGCTGTCTGATGAGTTAAAGCAGCTTGACACCCCTCCAACTTCAGATGTTTGTCCTTATATACTGCGGGCGGCTCACTATTGGGGGCATCGCGGTAACCAGCTTTCCTTTAGGCTCTTTAGGGATATCGTAAGCCAATCCAAGGATGAACTAGAGAAACTTCATACCCAAGGGATTGAATACTATGCACGCGCAGCAGTCTTTAGGCTGGTGAATTTTCGCCTTTCCTGTCCCAAGGAGTATCAAAAGCATCTTAAGGGCTTATTGCAAGGAGCACCTTATATCCCCGAATGGTTACCGAACTGGACTCCTTTGGGTTTTCAAAACAAGGACATCAACTTTGAAAGATTTACAAGCGCATCTCAAGCTCTTGGAGATACTGCTCACCAATACAGAGGAATTGCAGATGTTCAGCTATGGAGTTACTTGTATCTGGCTCCTATAGGAGTACATCAATCCTTTCTAGAAGAAACAAAACGGGTTATTGACATTACCGAAGAACTATGGAAGGTTGCTAAAGCTCTCTTAAAACCCAACGAGAAAATCATTCGATACTACATATGGATAGCTCAACTAGAGACAATGTTGGAATTGGTAGAAAGTCACCATTCAGGCGAGCAATTAATTGCTTGGGAAGAAGCAGAAAGAAGATTGATTGAGGATCTAGATACTTTAGAAGAGCAGTATCGTCTTAGCTATCCCTGGGCAAGGGAGAAGTCCCTGGAACGGCTCCAGCAGTTCTACAAAGTTTTAGAGAATGTACCATTGCCGTAGATGTGACAGTATTTATGGGGAAAACAGTAAGCGAAACTCTGGATGTGGGCGATTTCAGGTTAATCTGACTGAGTGATATGTGAATGTGTTTTTGTTAGCTGGCAGGACTACATGCTACGCACCACCTCCCGTAAAGGGATGCGGTCAGATGATACTATCCCTAGTTGATTTGCTCCTACCATTGATGGATGAAAATAAGCGTTATTTGGCAAGGTAACAGGTACTAACTGTCCTTGAGTTAGCCAATAAGGGTTACCAACGAGTTGATTCTCAATAACTCGAAACAAGACAATTGACTCATGCTTAATGAACGTCACAAGCTGTCCATTAGCTTCTGCTCGATCTTCTGCATGGAGAATAGATAAATCCCGCCAGGTTGTAAATTCAGCACAATAGCCATAGACTACCTGTGCAGAGGAGGTAGTTGCATCAATGTAAACTCGGCACTCATCTCCGACAGCTTTAACTTTGGCACTTGGCACCCATTGTAGAGCCTCGAATCGAGGGGATAATTTCCATTTTTCCGAGTATTTCCACGACTCCTCTTTATATGGAAACGTGATTCCTCTAGGAACCAGAAACACGCGGCGAGTGTTTTGATAAACTAGAAACTCCTCTAAAAGTTCCCGTGCAGCACAAGAGGCTGGATTTGTGTCATGAGTGGCATCCCAGTAACCAGAAATCAAAGCTAAGCACTCGTTATGACAACCTCTTTGGGTAAAGGCTGCGAATCTCTCTTTGGAAGGAGAAACAATCTCAAGCGCAACTGAAATACCGAGATTTGCTAGTGGGAAACCATCAGCAACCAAAGCCTTCCCAATCTCAATTGGATCGGTAGGCTTGCGCTTCTCAAACATCTCCAGAAAAGTTTCTAGAGAGTCAAGAGGATTAATCACAAATCTTACGCTGGACTGATCAAATTGCGCGACAACCTTCCAATTCCGAAAGTTCTTACTAGAGCAGCGAGCTATAATCTTCAGCACTGTAGAAACCTCAATTCTTCACTATATAGCAATCCTATTTGAGATCAAAACAGGGGGCATTTACTTAGACTTCCAAGCTTAATATCAATTGCTCGCCTTACTAACTCCTTAAATCTTCTTACGGTAAATGTATCTTGATTGAGTAAGAAAACATCATCTTCTTCTAAAGGGTGCAAGGGATTTTTCATATTAGTCATATTAGTTTTAAGTCCTCTATTAAACCACAGATTCACTCAGGCAGGGATTCAGTTGCTCTTTAGCCTAGGTTTGATTTATAACAACAATATTAGGGTAATCTGAGAATCGTTCCTTTGCGGGTGATTCAGGAGGTGTCAGGACATCGGAACTTAGAACAACTCCAGGCTTACATCGAGGTACGTGACGAGCAGGTATTAGGAGCGGTAACAGGGCTATCGATGCTATAAGCCATGATGCAGCAGCTTTGGCATCATCAACGGCGGCACCGAATACCCAACAATTGAACCTGCTATGCTCATCTGTTCCGGGAACACGTACCAAGACGGGAAGCCTTGTAATCGAGCGATCGCTTCAAGATTTAGTGCTTTCACTGTCCCATCAGGCAACCACACGTCTGTAAAATTACTGCGATTATTTCCCTCCTGATCCGTGAAGACTGAGCGGGTGATAGTCCAACACGGCTCATCGGGATTCTTGATTTGATGCCCTCCCGTGTGCTGAATTAATAAAGCTTTTACGTGAGGGAAGTGCCGCAATTGTTTTTCTATGGAGGTAGCCTTCAAAGTCCTACCAGAAACTGTGCCGGAACAAAAAGCACTGTAAGATTTGTGGTTGGCGATGGAAGAGATAAAAGCTAAGGTAGTGGTCGAACAACTAGAGTTGCCGTTAGCTGTAGAACAACTCCGTTTAGATTTATAGCTTTAGCTCAAGGAACATAAGTCAATGAATCCTCAAAATCAAAATAACTCTTTTCGTGTCAAAAGAGGAATCTTCGTTTTAATTTTGGGAGTCAATTTAGTAAACTTAAGCTCTTTAATTGCCATCAATCAAAAAACAGCTTGGGCTAAATCAGAAACGAATATTCACTTAAATGTCAATAGCCATCAATTGGGAGTTTCAAGAATTAACGACAATCGGAATTCTACTTTAATCGCTCAAGATGGCTTAATACAAGTTCCTGAAGATAGACGATTTATTAACCAGAACTTTTCCCAACGGCTCTTCGGGAATATCCCCTGGTGGGGTCATGCTTGTGCTTATTACAGTTTAGACGACTATTGCGGTTATCGAAGAAGACATTTATTTAAGGATGCCATCTTGATTACAGAAGCGGCATCGACTGAATATAGTAGAGCTACTCTCGAATTTAAAAATCCAGTTTCTTTATCTCAAGCCCTACCTTATGCCCAGATTATTAGCCGAGGAGATATGCGTTTGAATAGAGCCACCTCTCGTACTGCTGAAAAGATAGTTTACGACGAAACTGACCCGGAATTTAGCGCTGGAAGTCTAGCTGAACTTTATCTAACACCATCTAAACAAGTGAGTAAAATCGTTTATACCGTAACTACACCGTAGCAATGCATTAATGCCACATTGAAGATACAGAACTCTGCGAACAACATGAATGCCTTATCAAGAGGATGGATGCGAAGAAAGCAAGCCAAACCCTTATTTGGCATTCAATGGAATACACAATGGAAAATTCCCTTAGAACAGTTGCGGACTCAGTTGAACCTCAATCAACCAATAGACAAGACTGTAGAAGTTGTTACAGCCGCTTAATTATTGGATCATTGAAGCGAAGCCTGTTGGTAAGAGTCCTAAAATAGGTGTTCATCGATATGAAAAAGCTATCACTAACCACCAGTAAGTAGGGCAGCATTAGACACATACCTCTCC
This sequence comes from Stenomitos sp., assembly GCA_036704025.1. Classification (GTDB taxonomy): domain Bacteria; phylum Cyanobacteriota; class Cyanobacteriia; order Cyanobacteriales; family Coleofasciculaceae; genus Allocoleopsis. The sequence continues at coordinate 6,945 of DATNQL010001007.1, read as the reverse complement.
CTAAAAAATCTTCACCCAAAAAGTCTATTTGCTACCAAGGATTGCCGATTAATGTGAAAGCACTCCAGTACGAAGAACGTGTTAGATCGATGTCTCCCAAAGCCGCAAGCTCTGGCGATAAAGGGAAACTGCCACGACTAGTAACAAGCTGACCCCCCTGTAATCGCACCTCACCCTTAAGCATGGCTAACTGAGCAAGTCTGAGCGCCTCAGCTTTCATCGGGACTTGTTTCAATTGCTCGTAGAATTCAGTCATTAAGCCCAGAGTCCCTTCATCGCTGACGTACCATAAACTAGCCAAGACAGTCTTCGCTCCAGCTTGCGCTGCCAACCCCGCAAAGCCTAATTCGTTCTGTTCATCGCCTAATGCAGTGCGACAAGCACTCAAGACTAAAAGATCTACAGGGGGTTTGTGTAATCCCAGATCCCGGAGTTGTGCTAATTGCAGTTGGGTATCCCATAGTTGGAGATAGGATTTTTCTGGCGCTCCGGGTAGATACTGAGCATGGGTAGCTAAATGGATAATGCCAAAGGGTTGGGAATTTCTAGCGGCTTGCAAATTGGATAGGGTAAAGCGGTCATTGAGGAAAGATTTTCCCGACCAGAGTTTACCTGTAATCACAGACAACTCTACAGGTACAGAGGGTAAAGGACTTTTGTCCGCAAATTTCTCGATACCCATTGCTAAGACAGAAGAATTCCTCACATCCGAGTAGCGGGTGTCGGTGAGGGAAAGGCTGGGCATTAAGCCGACGCTGTAGCGAGAGATAATAAACTGTTTGCCATCGTGAAGCGCAGCTAAGGGGATACTGCGTAACCCTGCATCCATGATATAGGCAAGATTTTTAATATGTAGCTGTTGTAAGTCGGCTTCAATCGGAGTCACCAGCCACTGATACATTTTTTGGGCAGGAGCAAGGGAGCCAGTGCGATCCGTTGGGTCGGTCAACTTGCTCCGAAATTCCTTAACCATACGGAGGACTTCGGCTCTCGTAGCATAAGTGGTGCGGCGAATGGGTTTTCCTTGAGATGTGATGAGAATGAGTTCCAAGCGATCGCTCGGACTCGGAGTTAAGGAACGCAACAGGGAAGATGGTACTACGCCAGAAGATTCTTGAGTTTGACCGGATTCAGAAGCGGGAACTGGAGGAATGTTAGGGGGAACAAACACCGCATAGATGATAGCTGGCTTGATACCCGTGGCTCTCTCTACTTTTCTTAAAATATCCTCTACTTCAGAGAGGGTAATACTTCTTGTCTCGCCCAGTCCGCCTTGTTGGGTAAAGTCATTACTGAACGAATCGTCCAGCGTCAAGAAATTAGAGTCGTTGAAGGGAGGTCGAGGCGGTGAATTTGACAGCGGGCGACGGTTAGTCAGGTCAACGGGATTGATGCTGGGCTGGGTGGGTGTTGGGGATGGTATGGGAAGAGCAAGGGGCGGATCGACACTAATAATCGCAATATTGCCCAATCTATAGGTATAAGGATAGGAGTTGCCAGTGGGAATCGTAAAAATGCCACTGGTGATAGCACTGGCTGCGCCGTTGGTGGTTGCATCCCCGACAACGAAGGGAGTTACGCCGTTGCCCCCGTGCCGGATGGTAATAGCACCGCCATTACCTCCAGCTACCGTAGAAATGCTGGCATCAATACCACTAGAGGTTTTGAAGGTACCAGTGGAGCGAAAAAAGTTAGTGGTGGTGATGTCCACAGTACCACCGCTAAGACGCCCTTGGGCATTGATATAGCTCACCTGAATATCACCAGTCGGAGCGAGGGTAACGTTTCCTCCATTGCCTGTATTGCCGCTAGAATCAATGATGCCAGTAATGATGCCACGTTCCGCTTGAATAAAGATGCTGCCACCACTTGCACCAGAACTGAAGAGGTTCTCAGTGTAGACATTCCCAGTGCTTGTGGTTAGGTTGATTGCACCTCCTAGACCGCTAGTATTGCCAAAATTACTTTGAGAGCGAGTGTTTATACTGTTTTGGATAATCGTAATGTCATTTTTGGCCTTCAATGTAACTGCGCCACCATTAGCAGAATTTCCCGCTCCACCATCTAAAGCTGCCAGAGAAAAAGACCAAATTCTGCCGTTGGTGGTGATGCTGCCATTGTTGGCAGTAACACTAATCGCACCACTATCACCAGAACTACCAAAGTTAGCCTGAGAGGGACTTAATAAATCGCCCGTTGCGATATTGCCGTTATTAGAAGTCAGAGTAATCGAACCGCTACTACCAGCATTACCAGAAATATAATTCAGAGCACTGGTTTCTAGGGTGTTCGTTAGGATGTTACCGTTGGCAGTGAGTGTGATCGCTCCTGCCTGCCCCGTACCCCCAACAGCGGAATTTAAACTGCCTGCTGTCGTATCGATCGCTCCCCCAGTACTGTTGAGAGTAATGTTACCCCCATTGCCAAGACCCGAAGAAGCAAACGAATACAGGTTGCTAGTCGTGATATTACCCTTAGCAGAAAGAGCAATCGCTCCTCCATTTCCAGAAAAAGAAGCAGTGGATAAATCTCCTGCTGTCGTAGTGATGCTTCCCTGAGTGCTGTTGAGGATGATGTTACCTCCCCTGCCAGAATCAAAGGAGCTAGAGGACAGACTGCCAGTAGTGATGTTCCCCGTAGCGGAAAGGGCAATCGCTCCTCCATTATCAAAAGAGGAAGTATCAATCCCTCCAACTGTTAAATTTGCCCCCGAAATTGTGACATTTCTTCCTGGCGCAAGGATTGTGTCCGTTGAATTCATTGAAAAAGAGCCAACCCCACTGTTATCTGCATCCGCCTGAAATGTAATCGAGCCAGTGCCAGGGGCAAAGGTTAGGAAATTATCCGCTAAAGCTTCAACCGTAATATTGTTAGTCGCTTGTAGGATGACATTGGCATCCCCTGATAGTCCTTCGAGAGCATTTTCTGAAATCGTAAAAGATGCCGCGCCCCCATCTCCTTGCAGGATTTGAGAATCCGTCAATTGACCATCATCTGGCGCACCTCCACCACTGACAATTGTGATGTTGGTTGGGTCTAACAACAACGTACCGAATTGACCATCCGCTGCACTCAGGTCAACATTCCCTCGAAAAATCAGGTCTTGCTTACCAGATACCTCCACAAACCCACCACTGCCAGAGTACAGTCCCCCACGAGCGATGATGTTTCCCTTGAATCCAGTCACTCCATCTGCCCAGAGAATGACCCGACCCCCGTTGCCATTCAGTACTGCTGAAGCATCAATAACCGAGTCGTTACTGACAAACGTGCGAGAGGCATTCGGTACTGCCCCCCTACCCTGATAATCCCCGCCAATCCGCACTAAACCGCCGCCATTGGTACCAGAAGCATTGATCTGGGCACCCATCAAACCCACCTTGTCGCCCCAAATATTTACCGTGCCACCAACACCCGGTGGCACCACACTGGGGTAAGGGGGAGTTTGAGGAGATGAGACATCAAGAGTGCCGGAAACAATTGCTGTTCCTGCTTCTGCTGGAATAGTTTGACCAGAATTAACAACCTGTATGGTGTCAGTTCTGGAAACCCTTAGTCCTGTCTCTATGCCACCAACTGACCCCGTAAGAAGCGTCGGTAAATCTAAAATGCTAATTGGTAGAGGCTGTCCAGCATTCGTCCTTGGCGAGTGAATCTCCAAACTCAACAGGTGTCCCGGTTGACTAATCCTAACTAGGCTCTCACTTAGTACCGCAGCAATGGTAATAGTTCCCGATGGTGCACTGAGTTGTCCGGTATTAATTACACAACCACTCAAGAGCGTTAAATTCTGCCCCAACGGTACTGCCAGATTGCCAGCATTAATCAGGCTTGCTGGTTGGGAATAGCCAAAGGCAAACTGACTAGGAGAGCCAATTAAGTTCTGATAGTCATTCTTACCAAAGGCGTTAAACCAATTATTTTCACCAAAACTAATACCTGTAGCGGTAGTAGCCGTGAAGTCAGCGGGTACATTCAGACTCGCATTCCTACCAAAAACAATCCCAGCAGGGTTCATTAAAAATAAGTTAGAGTTGCCTCCAGTGACTTGAATCAGACCGTTAATAATCGAAGGATTCCCACCGACAACTCGCCCTAAGATATTGTGAATAGAAGGATTGGAAAGAAAATTGGCACTCTGACCGTCATTGAGACCAAATTGCTGGAAACTGTGGAAAAGATTGGCACCATCCCTGGAACGAGAACCACCTGAAATGTTGAATTGGTTGCCATTTGGAGTGACGAGGGTACCAGTGCCATCAGCCGCAGGTGCAATGGGTTGAGCAGAAAGCGGTTTTTGCGTAATGGCAGCGGTAAAGCTAAGGGCTACCAGGGTTAGAGTCAGCTTTTTTATACTAATACCACCTCGACTTGTAGGGCTAAGTAGGGGAAACACAATTAAGTGTAAAACCTCTTGCCTAACCTTCTCTCCTAAAAAGAGGAAAAGGAATAAATAAAAAGTTTGGCATTGCACATTTAAAGAAGGGTTAAGGTTGACAAGAGTTCTGCCCAGGATTGCAATGTGGTGGTGTCAATGGGGATCTTAGGTTGACTGAAGTGCCGCCGTTGTTGTTGGTTGGGTTGCCATCGTTATCCGGGTCGGGGTTAATGCCATTTTGCGACAAGTCGCTAACGGGCCCATTGGGACTTTGAGCTGTTGCCGCAGCTTGGTTATTGTAAGTCCTAGCGTTGGCATCAGAAGTGACCATAATGACCAATCTCAGCGTTTTGGATTGACCGACTAATAAGGTATCCGTGCCTGCTAGGAGATTAATATCATTGCGACCATTGTAGTTTGGATTGAGGGTAAGGTTGTTGCTAGGACTGCTGATGCTATTAACGGTGAATGGTGTTGTGCCAAAGGTTGTGGTGAGATTTTCCGTGACTTGGGTGTTGGTAAGATCAACGTTTCCGTAGTTTCCGACCACAAATTCATAGGTGACTAGGAAGTTGCCATTGCCAATAAAAACGGTAGATACCACTCTCTTCGCCAAACCAATTCTCGGATTTGGAGCGACTTGCGCTTGCAATGGCATCAGGTTAGAGGATATCCCAGTACCTACCTGTGAAGCAGTAGCTACCCCTAGACAAAGCACACTAGTAGTTAACCAGCCGATACACCAGTGATCGCGGCTCATGCTTAGATGTCCCTTACAGTACTTTGTTAATATAATCCGCCCATTCAGGCTGATCAGCACGGCGAATGACTCTTGTACTCAACCACCACATTCATTAGCCCATTGCAATCTATAATTGCACCACCTATTCATAGACCAAGAACTAAATGAAAAGGGTTAGCTTATTGAGGGTTTTGAATGTGAGGGTGAGAATGATTTGTTTGGGGTGATGGAGGGTTAAAAACACTCATGAGAATATTGCTGGAAAATAGAGTAATCAGAAAAAAAACCAGGTGAAAAACATATCCCAAAGAAGATCCAAGCTAATGGAGCAGGCATGGTAAATCCTTTAGAGGAAGTGGCGCTTGGTGTAGGGAAAGAAACGCCTGAACAGCCGCTAGAACCGTACACCTCCCGCCATGATGTAGAGTTCCTTGCCCTTCAGCACCAACTCCCTCGAATACTCCTCTAACTCTCGCCATACCTCCCGGTTATTTTCTGGTGCTTGGGGAATCATGTTGGTCATACTGAACGTAGCGCTATTGTCAATAGCGGAACGGGTGCGATCGCCAGAGGGACACAAATGTCCCCTATCATATCCGCTTCCCGTATAGTCTCCTGGTCGTACCTGGTACCATCCAGACGGTAAGGTAGTATCAGGGCGAAAGTCGTTAGTTCGAGTTGCTCGAGTTGCTGAGGTTTTATTTTTTTAGCGTAGTCTGTCCTATCACCTTTTTTTCCAACGCAACTCGAATTCTCTTTGTTCCTGCCAAAACTTTTCATCAAATGCTCTGGCTTGTTTGATCAAGTTCAAGATTAACTGTTCTTTGGGAGAGATAATTGTTTCAGATTCGTCCGATCCTAAAAGCTCCTGAGAAAGTAACTTTAGTTTTTTACAGGCACTCCTCAATTCTCGAATAGGCACTCGACTTAGCTCCAACTCAGTCAAAGAGTCAACAGTCAGTTTTGCCATTACAAGCGCAATTCGATTACGATACAACGCAATCTGCTGCTTGTGTACATTACATTGTGCGATTAGCTCTAGAAGCAATCGCTCCGAGCCGAACAGAGTTGTTAAACCGATGATTGTGTCAGAAGCAGTCAGAACATCTTCTAATGATTCCGTTAGCAGGATTTCCAGTTCCTCCGTAGTCCTTCACCTCCATACGAGTTGAAAACAAATACATTAATTATTTGGCATTTTTTATCTCAGTAATCATTTATAGCCGCTCGTTTCTGAAACCATTCCAGAAATTGGGGAAAGGTCAGGAGAGGAACTACATCAGCTACATTAAAAACAAAAAGATAAGCAAAACGAGAAAAATAAATTCCCAGCCGTTTGATTTCATGTCCTGGGGGCGCACCATCGATTCCATCAATCTTGCTTAAGGCATAGTAACCCATTAACTGATTGAAATTATCTTGCTCAAGTTTGAAATTTTTAGTAGTTTTTATATCAATCAGCAAGTCATCAATTACCAAATCGGCATCCGCTGCCCTTACTGTGACAGAACCATTCCCAAAACGGGGGTTCGATAAAACAACTCCATCTGTCTTGAATTGACTCAAATTGACAACACTAATTAAAGCTTTTATATCTTCAATATCTGCTGGTTCAACCTGCTGAAGATTTGGGTCGATTCGTCCAATTCTATAGATGACATCTAGTTTAGCCAGTTGTAAGGTTGAGCGAATTAAATCATCCGTAATCTGTTGAGTTTTCAAAAACTCCGTGTAATTTTCTCTAGCTTGCGTGATCATAAAAAAGGCTTGCTGGTATAAACGATTTGCCCCCTGTTGTTTTAAAATATTGAGCGTAATTTCCGCT
>DATNQL010001006.1:0-5416 GCA_036704025.1 Stenomitos sp. | reverse complement strand
ATACCCTACGCCGAAGACGAACTAGCACTAATTTTGCCGCCGTTTCATCCTCTCGCCAAAGTCGGCACGATTCAAAGAGAGGATTTGTATAAGTTGCAGTTCATTGCCTTAGATTCTCAATCCACCATCCGTAAGGTGATTGACCAAGTTCTCAGCCGTTGTGCCATTGATACAAGACGCCTCAAAGTTGAGATGGAACTCAACTCGATTGAGGCGATTAAAAATGCTGTGCAATCCGGGCTAGGGGCGGCCTTTGTCTCTATTTCTGCCATTGAAAAAGAGTTACAGATGGGCATTCTACACCGCGCCCTGATTGATGATGTCGTTGTCAAGCGGGCACTGTCTGTGATTGTCAACCCCCACCGCTATCGTTCTAAAGCTGCCGAAGCCTTTAGTCGGGAGATTCTCCCAGAATTTGCCAATCCTGGATGGAAACTCAAAGCCGAACCACCCGCCATGGCAGCACCGACAATCCCAGCGAGTTCGGCTCATGCCATAGGAGATTAACTGGAGTTCTTGGGAACTGAGGCATTGAGCGTCGAGGGCGTAGGCTTCGAGGCTAAAGTGAGAAGAGAAAGAAAAACCTGAGTGGCTTAATCTGTTCGTGTCTTTCGGTGCCTTCGACGCTCTATTCCTGACGCTCTGCTCTATATGGAAATTTACTGCACCCGTCCTAGCTGTCCCCGCCCCCAAAATCACTTTGCCGATCTGGATAACAAGGCCACTCTCAAGACAGCTCAGCAGAAATACTGTACAGCCTGCGGGATGCCCCTGATTTTAGTCAGTCGCTACCTACCGTTAAAGTTATTAGGGCAGGGAGGATTTGGCACCGCCTTTCTGGCTCGCGATCGCTATACGCCAGCCATGCGTCAATGTGTGGTCAAACAGTTTCAGCCCTCTGGAGATTTGAACCCGCAGCAATTGCAAATCGCCCAAGATTTATTTGAACGAGAGGCTGAAGTTTTAGAGCAACTGGGTAGCCGTCATCCTCAAATCCCCGATTTGTTTGCCTTCTTTCCCTTGAGTGTTCCTAGTTTTCAAATCGGCAAGGAAGACCAATTCTTTTATCTCGTACAAGAGTTTATTGATGGACACACGTTAGAGGAAGAATTAAACAGCAAAGGACCGTTTTCCGAAGCCGAAGCGCTAGAAGTTTTGCGGGAAATTCTCAATGTGTTGAAGTTCGTCCATGAAAATGGCTCCATTCACCGAGATATTAAGCCCTCCAACATCATGCGCGACCAGAATGGGCGTTTGTTTCTTTTAGATTTTGGTGCCGTAAAGCAGGTTACGGCAGCAGGGGCAAGAACGGGGAGATCGACGGGCATTTATTCTCAAGGTTATGCACCCCCAGAGCAAATGGCAGGTGCCCAAGTTTACCCCTCAACGGATTTGTATGCCCTGGCGGTAACGGTGATTACCTTGCTCACCGGGAAAGAGGCAGGAGAATTGTATGATTCCTACACCAACGGGTGGAATTGGAGAGGTTACACCCAAGTTAGCGATACCCTAGCCAATGTCTTAGACCGAATGCTGTTAGCAACACCGAATCAGCGCTTTCCATCGGCTCAGGACGTGATTGATGCCCTAACAGCACCACCCACCTCACCACCTCCTGCGGTTAGTCCTCCAGCCTCACAACGAAGAACACGACCTCGGAGTAAACCCGTCCAGGTGTCACCACCGCCACCTGTTCAAGCGTCTACGGCGTCCCCCACCATGCCACCCTTGCATCAACCTCCGAGTCCCCCACCTGTCGCGCCGACTCCCATTCCGCCCCAACCCCTATCTGCACGACCTACTTTTTCGGTGTTGGAGGTTTTAAGTGGGGCCGCTGTTACAGGATTTGAAGCGGGATTGCTATTGACGGCTGTGCGAATCGTGTTGGGGGTTTCGACCATTAGCATAGGACTATTAATCATCATTGTGGGAGGGCTAATCTTTGCCCAAAACCGTCGCCTGATCGAGGGGAAAGACTTACCGATTATCATCGGACTCACTCTGGCAACTGTGTTATTTCTCGCTATCAGGCAGAATATACCTATCCCATTTGTGATGATGAGCGCCGTTTTCGCGGGAGCTGGAGCGATCGCCATCACCGCACTTTTCCAGCTCATTTATCGATTACTACGTCGGTTGCTCTAAACGCCGCCCATCTAGCCGCCAGCTTTATCAGTGCATGTCTCAAAAAAACGAAACGGTTGTTCTTGTGGTTTCTTTAGTCGTCACTTTGGCTTTAGTGGCGATCGGTGCGTGGTGGTTTACCAAAAGTAATGGGGCAAATCTGGGAGGTTTGACGGGAAACCAAAGTAGTCCAGGTGAAACCACATCACCTCAATCCAATCCCTCTGTGCAAAAGCGGATTAGTGCAGGAGAAAAACTTTTAATTGCTGACAATGCTACACCCGAAAAACAGGCGGCGATTCAGGCGATCGCATCGGGTAATGATGCGGAAGCGGTCACACAGCTAGAAGCCTCTCTCAAGAACGAGCGCAACGACCCGGAAACCCTGATTTATCTCAACAACGCTCGGATTGGCAAGCAAAAATCCTATACGATTGCCGCTTCTGTTCCGATTAGTTCTGATATGAATGCCGCTCAAGAAATACTGCGTGGTGTTGCCCAATCTCAAAATGCAATCAATCGAGCGGGTGGAATCAAAGGCATTCCTCTCAAAGTTTTAATTGCCAATGATGAGAATAATGCAGATATCGCCAACCAAGTCGCTGCGGCTTTTGTCAAAAACACCCAAGTATTAGGAGTGATTGGTCATTACGCCAGCGATGTCACCTTAGCCACAGCAGATACTTATCAAGCGGGTGGATTAGTAGCGATTTCTCCGATCAGTACGACAGTCAAATTATCAGGTCGTAGTCGCTTTGTTTTTCGGACCGTGCCCAGTGATTATGTAGCTGCGAGAGCCTTAGCTGACTATATGTTGCAAAAACTTAAACAGGAAAAAGTTATTGTTTTTTTTAACTCTCAAAGCGGCTATAGTCAGTCCCTAAAGTCGGAGTTTGTCACGGCTGTTTCCCTGGGTGGGGGGCAGGTGATTAACGAAGTTGACTTGTCGAACCCGAATTTTGATGCCGTTCCCAGCATCGATCAGGCGATTCAGCAAGGCGCACAGGTACTGATGTTAGCGGTGAATACAGGCACACTGGATAAAGCCATGCTTGTGGTTCAAGTGAATGGTAAAAGGCTCAAGATATTAGGTGGAGATGACGTTTACACCCCCAAGACTTTGCAATTAGGGGGACTGGCGGCTGAAGGCATGGTGCTGGCCATTCCTTGGCATATTTTAGGAAACCCTCAGGCTGAGTTTGCCAAAACCGCAAATCAACTTTGGGGTGGGGAGGTCAACTGGCGCACGGCTATGGCTTATGATGCCGCTCAGGCACTCATTGCTGGTATTGCCAGAAATCCCACACGGACGGGTGTGCAACAAGCGATGTTAGCACCGGACTTTTCTGCCCAAGGCGCGGCTGGAACGATTAAGTTTTTACCCTCTGGCGATCGCAATCAAACGGTACAGTTAGTGAAGATTCAAGCCGGTTCGGGCACCCCTTGGGGCTATAAATTTGTACCCTTACCCAAATAAGGAATAATCAAGGGTAAAAATTAGACTAAGAGCATAAATTTCTCGAAATATCGCTTTTGACGGCTGCTCCACCGAGACTTTGATCACCACACCGATTGCTTGAATTAGGGTATGTCACAAAAAAACGAAACGGCTCTTCTAGTCTTAGCCCTCTTAATTACCGCTGCCCTATTAGGTGGTGGATTTTGGTGGTTTACTCGTCGCTCTGGCTCTAATATTGGTAATTTATCGACGGGTGATAATAATACTCAACAAAACCAGCCTCTAAACTCAAATTCACCTCAAATAACTCAAACTTTTGCACCTCCTACCAATGTACAGAGTGGCACCACAATAAGAATTGATGGTGCTACCAGTATGGTACAAATTAATCAAGCCCTTAAAAGCCGTTTTGAACAGCAATTTCCTGGGACAACTGTTAATACAAATGCAGGAGGATCGGACAAGGGAATTCAAGACCTGATTCAGGGAACTATAGATGTTGCGGCTATTTCTCGTCCCCTGACTTTCCAAGAAACAAGTCAAGGTTTGGTCGCTGTGCCTGTCACAAAAGATGCGATCGCAATTGTTGTGGGAGATAAAAATCCGTTTCGTCGAGGATTAAGTCAAAATCAAGTGAGGGAAATTTTCCAAGGGCAAATTACAGATTGGTCAAAAGTTGGGGGCACAGCAGGAATGCTCCGAGTAATTAACCGTCCCCCAGACAGTGGCACCCATCAGACATTTCAAGAGTTTGTTCTCCAAGGACAAAACTTTGGCACGACGCCCAACATTACGACACTGCCCCAAGATGCCACGACACCCCTACTAAGAGCGTTAGGAACCAGTGGGATTGGTTATGCAACTTATTCTCAGGTAGCGAACCAACAGACGGTACGGACTGTTGCGGTAGATGGGTTGACTCCTGAGGCATCCAATTATCCCTATCAGCGAACGCTTTATTACGTTTACAAGCAACCGGCTAGTCCCCAGGTGCAAGCCTTTCTGGGTTATGTTACATCGGACAAAGGGAAGAGTGCGATCGCATCGGCTAATGAATCTTCCAAGTAGTAAGTGTACAAAAGGCAACAGCAGTTTAGGATTGGTGCCATGACGATGACAACAGTAACGACTCAAGTAGAAAACTCTCCGTTGGTGTTGCGCCTACAACCGATCATTAATCTGACAGATGATCAGTTTTTTGAGTTCTGTCAAATTAATCATGACTTGCGAATTGAGCGCAATGCTACAGGAGAATTGCTGATTATGCCCCCCACTGGTTCGGAAACTGGAAATCGAAATGCCAAATTGATTGTGCAATTAGGGATTTGGGCAGAAAGTGACGGAACAGGGATTTATTTCGACTCCAGTACTGGATTTAAGCTTCCCAATAGTGCAGATCGTTCTCCAGATGCGGCTTGGGTGAAACTAGAACGCTGGAATGCTTTAACTCCTGAACAACAGAAAAAATTTGCTCCCATCTGTCCTGATTTTGTGGTGGAACTGCGCTCTGCTTCTGATAAGTTGGAACCGCTTAAAACTAAAATGCAAGAGTATATTGACAACGGTGCGCTTTTAGGATTTTTAATTGACCGCAAAAATCGACAGCTTTACATCTACCGTCCGGGAGTAACTGTGGAATGTTTGGATAATCCGGCTACTGTTAGCGGTGAGTCGGTATTACCGGGATTTGTTCTGGATTTAAGTAACATTTGGTAAACTCCAGACTAACATGAACTAAAGGATTCGATTGTTCGATCTAGTGCAGCATGGCGGAAATAACTATCCAGTGGAAAAAGGTTAAAAAGCTTACTGTACAAACTTTCTTTCCTTCTG
>DATNQL010001005.1:0-3827 GCA_036704025.1 Stenomitos sp. | reverse complement strand
TCCTGCCAACGTATAAAAAGTGCAAGTGAGGGACAACCTGCCGGGTCTCACAAAATCGCTCAGGTTGAATCTCTGAGCAGTAGAGGTAAACCACCGGCTGTCCCTTTCGCCGTAGCTCCCTCTGTACCTCCTGGAAGAACTTCCTGGTTATCTCGGGCCAGGATTCCCTAATAGTTGCCATCTCTGATTCAGGCAGGTCAGGCAGAGTGCAGGTACCCAACCCAATGCGACCGGCATAACGCTCTTCCATCAAGACAGCAGCAGACCTGACCATTCTTTTGCCAAAGGGCGTGATACCCCTTCCCCCTCGTTTCTTATGCGGAGTGACTCCGATTTTGTGAGAGTTAGTGGCAACTGACAAGCCCATTACGTCCCCTAGTTCGGCTAGCCGTTCGAGGAGGCGATCCACCGTCTCCTGGTCGCCCAAATCAGAGTAATGGTCAATCCACTTGAGGAGACTTTCGTACTGTTCGATCGGAGTACGATCGTCTTCGGGTTGTCTCCCTTCAAAATGCCAACCCAGTGCGAACTCATCACGGCTGATTCCTCCCAGCGGGTCTATCCCGGTATCAACTTTCGGAGGGACTGAAACCCCCAATGAAAAATCCCCACTCGGCCACACGCGACACTTGAGAGTGCCCTTCCGTTGTTGCCGAACGGGGAGGAGTCGGATGTTACTTGGTTGGTGGGTTACTGGGGAGGTTACCCCAGAGACATCGCTTAATCTAACTGGTAGCATTGGTGTGAAGTGGGTGCCGGAATCACCCACACAAAGCCCCCCCTAGCTGCTCGGTGTGGTAACTGCCAGCTAGTAAGGGGGCTTCTACTTTGGGAGAGTACGAAAGGCTGCATCTGCATCTCTCGGTGTGGTGCTTGCATTATACAGCCCCTCCCCCCGCCCTCCCAAGGGAGGGAGCGGATACAGGCAGGAATCTCTGCCGTACTACAGCAATTAGTACACCAATTCCGCAAAAACAAAGCCCCCCAGCCGTTCGATACGCTTACTTGGCTTGGGGGGCTTTGCGATTCCTGACCTCAGAGGCATCCCTGCATGAGGTAACACTAATTTAACTCGGAATCTTCACCTTTGCGCTTATTCAGTCCAAAGGCTTTTTTAAGGTCTCTGACATCTGATTCAACGTGGTCAATCCGCTTATCAAGCTTCCACAAAAACAGAATGATTGCAATTGCAGAAGCAACGGTTTCCATTAAGCAACCTCTTGCTTAACGTAAGCAGTTCCAGTTGCATTCAGAGTGTAGCCTTCGTTTGTAAGCATTTGCAGAAATGCGTCATCATCAGAGAGTTTTTCATCCTTTACCAGGCGCATCCACTCAGCAAACTGTTTGCGGGTCAGTTTGCGAATATTTTTGCAAATATCCGGATTAACTTGTAGCGCTCGCGTTGCCATAAATTTGCATTCCTTTTGCAATTAATTTGCACTTAATTTGCACAGACTTTGCAAGAATAGGGGCTTTATTGAAAAGCCCCACAACCCTTACTAGGTCGCATCCCCATCATCTAACCCGGTATCGAACGCAGCAGGCACAGAGTAAGCTTCACCCACGTATCTAACTATTTCAAACGGAGTTAAAGCCGTGATTAACTGGCTCGCATTTACCAGAGGTAAGAGCAAAACAGTCGTAGTTCCAGTCCAGATATCGTCATCAATGGAACCAACGTAAATGCTCCGTCTTGTGCCCGAAACTGTATCCAAGCAATCGACGTGACGCATATCAAAACCACGCGGCAATTGATCAGAAGTTGATGCAGCAGTGTAATCAAGAAATCCTGCCAATTCTCCGTTTGACTCGTCGATCTTGACAGCATATTGAACATCGTTGTCAGTGGTGTATTCCATCCACTTGATTGATCCAGCCATTTAGCCCCCCGGGTCGCGCCCGCTCAATATTGCCACAGCGCGAGCCTACCACACCTTGTCAAGCATACGCGCTAATGGTAATACGACTATATCACTATATAGAGATTAAGTAATGGTTTGCCCCAATGGGTCTGAGAAAAAGCCCGATAAGAGCAATATTGTTGAATGGTTTGCGCCAACTAAAGAGGCTCTAGAGCAGTTGCTAGGACTTGATCCAGCAATTGCTGATGCTCTACTTCCTGACAATTTGCCAAAGATTCCCGTCAATCCTCCCCTGTTTTGTCTTCAAGATCGCCCCATCTTTCCAGATCTGGGCGATCAACTCTGGAATCCGATCGCCAATGCTGCAAAGCTGCTACTGATTGTTAACTGGATGGCATGGAATGAGTATTGCCAGTGCAAAGTTTCCCCCAGCATTCCTCCTCCTCCAGGGTCTCCAAATCTCAACTGTTCCGGTAAGTCCGGCTGGCAACATGGCTATAACTATTCGGGTGCCCCATTCGCTGGATATTTCGAGCTTAATGACAACAACTCTTCCTCTGTTTGGACAGCGGTGGCAGCACCTGGAGGATCAGGGTGTGGATTGAGTGTAAGGAAGGATGGGGCTGAACAGTTTTTCGCTGATGGTGGATGTGGCAGCACTCGGATCACATCTATAGTGTTCGGCTTCTGTCCGGCCCGCTATGAACCACCACCCCCAGAGGAAGATAAGCTTCCCCCTGATGATGTTGTTCCAGATGACACGCCTCCAGATCCTCCGATTGATGATCTCCCTCCACCAGAATCGGACCCCCCGACTCCACCAGGAGAGTCAGAGCCAGGCGGCTGTGAAAAGTGCTGTGGTCGGTTGGACTGGGAAGATGCACCACCGATTGAAGATGGAGCGCAATACTTTTTCAGCAAGACTGTTTGCCGCGCGTGGATTGCTGCTACAGCCGTTCCCACCTGGGATGGGACGTGGAGAGGAAGGGGGGAATATCCCGATCGCGCGCTCCAATGGGGTGAGTATTGCTGGATTGTGAAGGGGGGCAGAACTGAACTGCAACCGCTGAAGTATTACACTCAGACGGTTTTTGCTCCTCCTGGAGGAGCGGAGGGAATAGCAATCTATCTGAAAGGTGGCTATGCCTGTCGGGTTCGGATTGGTTCTGCTCGTGAAGAGGAATGAACCATCAACAAACAGGTTGATAGCAAACTATTAGCGAAAAGCCCCTATCTCTCACATTTCGAGTGTGGAAATAGGGGCCATGTTTTTGGGTTTCTGTCAGGAATCAGAAGGGAATTGAGTCATCTAAGGGGTTATTCATTACCCAAGGGGCTCTGAGCGTTGAATATACTCCAACCGCATGTTCCCACCCATAAAACTGCAAAGCTATTCCAATTGGAAACAGAACGATCCTGATCTCAGGCAGATATCCCTTAAGGATCATCCAGAAAAACGAGTTCTGAAAATCGACAGCCCCCAAGCTCTGATACTCAAGATTGATGATTTTAAACATGGAAACCTCAGCTCAACACGATCGGAACTTTGCCAACGTCAACGAAAAACCCAACCGCTCCCAAACAGATGGGTCGCCCTTCCGTCTCCAGGAGAATTGGACGAAACTTCAGCACTCCCTCTTCCTGCCAATAATCCAAGTGGTCCATCATGTGATTCACCGCTTCACCGCTGTAAACGGCGATCCTCGATTTCACCGCTCGCTTCAGTTTTAGGGAGGCTCCCCAGTAGGAGCTGGGAAGTTGTTCGAGGAGACCTTCAGCCGCGATCGCCTTCAAAACGTCCCCACCTTTGCTCAGGTACTTACCCATTTCCTTAGCAACGGAACCACGGGGGGACTCTACTCGTGTTGCCCAGGGTGTAACGATGGGTCGCCCAAGATGGTTGGAGATGATTCGTTCCCAGGTCTCCTTAAACCACCTTGGTTTTATTGACCAATTCGACTTAAG
>DATNQL010001004.1:0-4328 GCA_036704025.1 Stenomitos sp. | reverse complement strand
TACTGCGGGCGCTGCAAGAATCAGCCGCTAGTGAATTGGCGGCTCGGATGACGGCAATGAACAACGCCAGTGATAACGCCAGCGACCTGATTAGCAGCTTAACGCTGTCTTACAACAAGGCACGTCAGGCGTCGATTACGCAGGAAATTCTGGAAGTTGTGGGCGGTGCCGAAGCACTGAGCGGCTAGTTCAGGTTTCATATTCTTTAAACGTCAAACATGGCAAGCGTCTGGCTGGGTTCAGACGCTTTTTTGTCGGCTTGGGTAATGGGTAATAGGTAATGGGTAATTGGGAAGACGCTCCAGTAACTAAGCTGTTGTGTATTTAATTTGAATAAAGTTTTATTGCCACACACCATCTTGCTGATAAAGCAAAAGAAAAGGCTTTTTTTTCTGCCTCAAACGACTGCTGTATAATAACGGAGATTTGTGGCAAAGGCGTGGAGGAATATAACCCATGAAACCCAAATATTTATTAATGTCAGCTTTATCGAGTTGGCTACTAAGTGGATATCCAGCAATTCAATCTGTTCGAGCCGAACAGCCAGTTCTCGTTCAACAGCAACAATGGGAACAAATCTCTTCCTCTGAAGGAGGGTTTACGGTTTTAATGCCCGTGGCACCCACTCAGAATCGACAAACGACCGATGGCAATAAGGTATCTCTCGATGCGAATTTGATCACGGCTTCCTTAGAAGAAGGCAAGATCAAATATAGTGTTTCTTATACAAATTTTCCGGAGGATATCGCTCAGCTTCCTCCTGAGTTTATTTTAGATAGCTTATCTTCTCGTTTTACAAGCGATCGCAAAATCAAACTCATTCATCAGCAAGATATCCGTTTAGAACAATACTCTGGGAAAGAATTTAAGTTTGAAGCTCCTGGCGGCAAGATCGTTAACTATAGAACTTATTTAGTCAAGCAACGTTTATACCAATTAACGACAGAAATTCCTAAAGATAGAGAAAGTTCGTTGTCTGCTGATGTTGAAAAATTTATGGCTTCATTTAAATTAGTGAAATAAAAAGTCACATGAATGGCATGGGTATTCTGTCTTCCCTGCCCCTCTAACTGTTCGTGTTATCTGCTCTACAAGAAGTTGTATTTCTTAATTTAGATACGTCCTAAATTGCAACGATACCAAGTTGCAGTCAAAGAGGTAATCTGTCATGCTGAGCGGAACGTAGTGAAGGGAAGCATCTCGGAGATTCTTCGCTATGCTCAGAATGACATGATAGAACACAACTTGGTATGACTATTGAACATTTACTCGGCTTCTCCAATTAGAGTAAAGGCTGCCCAATTTCTAGGATTAGGATGTTGTTTCAGTGTAGTTAACATTGCCTGTCGCAAGGCTTGAGCTTTATCGAGTTGGCGTTGTTGGATATTACGATAAAATTCGGTCATCAAAGATGCAGTAGGTGCATCGGGTACAGCCCATAAAGAAACAATTACACTCGAAACTCCGGAAGCAATTAAAGAACGAGAAAGTCCAACTACGCTATCACCGGTAATGCGTCCTCGTCCGGTATCGCAGGCACTTAAAACGACTAATTCGGCATTTAATTTTAGGTCGAGGATTTCTTCAGCCGTGAGTAAACCGTTACCCCCCTCCTGTCCTCCCTTGGCAAGGGGGGATGATGAGGAGTCGGGAGTAAGAGCAATAGCACTTCCCATTCCTCGAATATCATCGAGTAAGCCGTGAGTGGCAAGATGAATGATTCGCGATTGGGGGAGAAGCTGCTTGATAGCTGATTCAGTCGCTTGGTTGCCGATGAGGGGTTGGGTGTTAAGGAGAGGGGCAATGGCTTTGGCTTCGGCTTCCGCACCTGGGAGAGGTGCCAGTTGTTGCGGTTTTTCCCCAGGATAGGGTGAGACGCTGGGCATGGTAGGATTCCCGACAACGAGGTTAACCCCCCCTTTCCCCCCCTTGGTAAGGGGAGGTAAGTTTTCCCGTTGTTTGCGGGTGAGTTCTAGAACTTGAATAGAGGGAGCGGTTAGGATAGTGTGTTTCTCAATCAGGTATTTGCCCAGATCATCTTTGAGTGCTGGGAAAGGAACCAGAAACAATGAGCTTTGCGGTATAAAGATGACACGCGCTTCTGGATTAGTAGGGAGTAAATCTGCGATCGGTTGGATGAGGATTTGATGGAGTTGCTGTAATTGATTTGTTTGAGTGGCTTCATCCTCTTTGCCAACGACTCCTAATCCTCGACTCCTGACTCCGATAGATTCGCGGCTAGTGGTGACGAGTTCTGCTAGAGAAGTATTTTGTTTCTGCCAAAGGGGTTTAAGGTCGTTACGACGAAACGTTATTTCACCTGTAGGATTGATGACCCAGATATAGAGTTCTGATTCGTGAGATTCTTCTTTACCCTTAATCTTGAAGTCGTCATAAATAATCGAATATTCAACAAGGGTAGCGTTTTGCTGTTTGGCGATTTGTTGCAGTTGCTCGATAGTGGGTGGAGCGATAGAGGACTTGGCTGAGTCAGAGGTTGTAGTGTTGCGCCTAGCTAATAACTCCACAAATGCTCTGGCACGTCCCCGTTCAGCAATTTCTAGAGCAGCATTAGGATTATTATGGGCAATGAGAACTTGTTGTAAAGTTCGGTAGGTGGGGGCTTGCCCTTCAAAAATTGAGACTTTGTAGGCATCATTGCTACCCAATTTTCCCCGTTGAGATTCCCATACCTCAATTCCAGTGCGAAGGATTTTTTCGGACTGGGTGAGATTACCAGATTTGTAGAGAGCAAGTCCCAGATTGTTCAAAACTACCCCTTCCCTGTACTTATCCTCAATTTCCCGTGCGATCGCTAAACTCTGCTGGTGGTACTCAATGGCTTTGGTGTAATCTCCCAGAGAATAGTAAGCTCCTGCCAGATTGCCCAAAGCATTCCCCTCACCTTGACGGTCTTTGATTTCCCGTGCAATGAGTAAATGCTGCTGCTGGTACTCCATCGCTTTTGCGTAATCTCCCAGAGAATAGTAAACCAGTCCCAGATGGCTCAGAGATACCCCCTCACCTCGACGGTCTTTGATTTCCCGTACAATCGCTAAACTCTGCTGTTGGTACTCCATCGCTTTGGTGTAATCTCCCAGAGAATAGTAAGCTCCTCCCAGATTGCCCAGAGATGTCCCCTCTCCCTGGCGATCTTTGATTTCTCGATAAATAATTAGTGCCTGTTGCCAAGTTTGTAATGCCGCCTCAAATTGACTGGTCTGATACAGCTCAACACCTTGGTTTAGTAGTTGGTCGGCTTTCGCTTTTCTGGCTTCCGGGGTTTGAGCCAATACCTGGGAATTTTCGATGAATTGCCCTAAAACTGGAAATCCCACATCGACAATCACAACGGTTGCCAGAACGGTAATGACAGCAGTCAGTCCAATTCTATGGAGACGCATAGCTAATCAGGTGCAATGAGTGACTCATCAGCAGTATAGTTCTCGCCACCTTCCACTGATGCCGTCAACCGGAATTCAACCCTAAAATAAAAGCGTGATGACGACTTTGTGTTACCATGACAGCCACTTCCCCCACCACCCAAACTACCCCAATCGTTTACCCTAGTGCCGATGGTGAACCTGTGGCAGAAACCTACGATCATCTTTATGCCATCCTGACCACTTTAGAAGCCCTCAAACAATACTTAATCGGTCGTCAAGCCACCGTTCTAGCCAACCAATTTCTTTACTATGCTCAAGGATTTCCCAAAGTAAGAACGGCCCCTGATGTCATGGTGATTTTCGATGTTGCTCCAGGTGGCAGGGACAACTACAAAACTTGGGAAGAAGGACAAGTGCCAGTGGTGATTTTTGAAATGACTTCTCCAGGCACAAAAGACCAAGATAAGACCTTTAAGAGAACTTTGTATGAACAGTTAGGTGTTCAAGAATACTGGCTATTTGACCCTAAAGGAGAATGGATACCCGAAAAATTACAAGGATATCGCCTGCGGGGAGATACCTACACACCCATAACAGATAGTCGCAGCGAACCCTTACAACTCCGGTTAGCCGTTGAAGAAAAACTGATTGGCTTTTACCGAGAAGATACTGGAGAAAAATTGCTAATTCCTGATGAACTAGTGGCAGCACTCAAGCAGGAAACCCAAGCACGATTGTTGGCAGAGGCACAAGCCGAACAAGAACGCCAACGAGCTGAACAAGAACGCCAACAACGAGAATTAGCTCAACAACAGCTTACTGAAATGCAAGCCATGCTAGAGCGCTACCGAGAACGTTTTGGAGAATTACCGGAGTAAAGTCGAATCTGTAAATACAGATTGTAGATACGGTTTTAGAGGCGGTTTTAGTAGTTCAATGTTG
>DATNQL010001003.1:0-10977 GCA_036704025.1 Stenomitos sp. | reverse complement strand
ATCTTGCAAGTTCTTGAAAGCATTGAGTTACAGTTAACAGCAGAGCAGGTTTTTGGGTGGTTGAAGATTGCTAAAAGGTAACGGCTATCTGAGAAAATGAGGATTAGGAAGTAGCTGTTATAGCTCTTGGATCAACAAATTGAATGACACCCCATTGCCCATTTGTTAACCACTCTGAGTCTTCCTTGTTCAGCACTTCTACCTGCTCTAATCCTAAACCCACTGCCAATTCTGACTTGAGAGTGCGTAAAGCCACCAAGGGGGCTGGAAAGTAGCAGACGATATCGGCAAAAGCCGTCGTAAAAGGCCAGTTGCGATCGCCTAAGCAACGGCGATAATTCGCATCTCCCTTCATTAAAATTAACGCCGATTGAGCTAACTCTTGCCTGAGGGGTTCGGGCATTTGCCAAAAAACTAAGGGAGATGTCCAAAAACCATCGTCACGGCAGAGTAAACGACCTTGAACCATATAATCTTGCAATCGATGCCCCAGGGATTGCACATCCCCATCACAGGTAGTGGAGAGAAACTCTATGGTGTCGTGTACATCCTGAATCATCGCATCCGATACGAAGGTGGGATGGGGTTTCAGGTGCAAGTAAACCACGTCAGCCGCGTGGCTGGCGAGCAGGAAGTTCACTATGCACAGATCACAGACAAGTTCAAACCCAGCATTATCCACAATCACATCCAGGCGTACCCCCTCCAAGCGAGCCACTCGCTCAGCAATCAGTGTAGTATCATCAACCAAAATGTGATTTTGTTCCAGGTGGATTTCTGGACTGCTATCCAATTCTCCAGCATCAACCGGCCAAAGACTTAAATCTGCTCGGTTGCCCCACAACACCGAATAGAGTAGGGCAATCAAACTGTTTGGATCTGGCTTGCGATTCTCGTGTTTTGCTTGCTCTATCCAGTGATTGACTCGTGTACTCAGCTCCCGAATCGAAACCAGGGTTGTCTCTAAACCCCTGCGTTTTTGTAGGGAAAATGGATCGACACCTTGAGTACTTCCGGCTGAGAAATAATGGGTTGCCTCAAGGATACGACGGTAGAAGTATGCCTCTGCAAAAAACCAGGGAATATCTAACCAACGCTGTCCGACATAGGGTTCGAGATATCGATTCCATTCTGTCAAATCTGACCCTTCGTCGTCGAGGGAACGCACACTTCCATGCGGCAATGCTTGGATCAGGCTTTCCAAGTTGCTCACAATGGATGGGGAAAAATTGTTTTCATCAATGACCCGTTGGACAATCGCTGGCATCCGCTGAGTTAAGGTGAAGTAGGCAAAAGAGTCTTCCTCCGACATCATCAAGGGTGGGGGAATGGGTAATCGGGGCTGCTGAAATTGTGAGCCGAGCCAATTTTCCTGTTCAGTCACGAGTTTACCTGTTCTAGGTGAAGATAAGAGATTAAGGGGAAGTATAGGGAAATCCGATTCACTCGTACTCTTTTTCTAGCATTAGTTCGTGTTTCGTCCAACGTTTGCCCGAAAGGATTCACTCACATCTCATCCCACTGTGCAACCATGTCACAAGCACCACTCAATCCAGAGGAGCCGATATCGCCTTTAAAAAGGCTACGGATTCAGGCCGGTCTAACGCAATCGGAACTCGCTCAGCAAATTCCTGACAAAACGGGAACTAAACCCATCTCGCAAAGAGCTGTGAGTGCTTGGGAAAGGGGTGAATATCAGCCGGAACTAACGATTCTTCAAATGAAGGCATTTTGTAAAGCGTTGGGTGTTACTCTCGATGCGTTGCCGGACGATTGCGGTCCGCCAAAGCGTTCATTCTAGAAGTGTCATGACTGAGCAGCATTTTACTTTACCAACTGCGTGTATTCTGCGTCGAGCTTGTGCCCCAGATCGTTGGGCGATTCGCAAATTAGTGCTGAGTGCCAAACTCGATCCAACCCAGGTTCGTTGGTCACAGTTTTGGGTGATTGAATGTGAGGGAAGTGTGGTGGCTTGTGGGCAGTTGCGTCGCTTTGCCCAGGCACAAGAATTGGGGAGTTTAGTGGTTGCATCCGCTTGGCGAAACCGAGGTTTGGGAAGCTTTTTGGTTCAGCATTTGATTCTGGAGGCCACCGAACCATTGTATCTGGAATGTTTGGGCAGTCGGTTGGCAAAATTTTATACTCGCTTTGGGTTTGTGAGCATTATTTGGCAAGAGTTACCCCCATCCCTGAAGTGGAAATTTGGGATCTCTCAATTGGTGTCTAGACTATTACCTATAATTTCAGTCACCCTCATGCAATATCAAGGGTTGGATGAGTGAATTGGCGTGATGCCGTTAAGAGGATGAAGTGAGTTGTAATAGTTCTATTGGTAGTAAACGCTTTAGGGCTAAAACACTAGCCAAAAACTCCATAAAATCTTTTTTTAGATTAATTTGTAAAATTTAAGCATGGATCTAAATATCTAATTCAGCTTAAACCTCATTTCAGGTTTACGTTCTGCCGAACAACTGACACTTGAGTGGCCTATTATGATTGATTTGGCGGGTATTACTGTTCAAGACCAAATTTACGAAAGCGCCAATTCCCTGGTTTATCGCGCTATCAAACAACCGGAGCAGACATCCGTTATCCTCAAATTTCTTAAGGAAGACTATCCTACTCCTGCTGAACTTATCCGCTATCAACAAGAATATGAAATCACTCGCTCTCTCAATCTAGAAGGAGTGATTAAAGTGTATAGCCTGCAAGGCTATTACAGAACTTTAGTTCTCATCGTTGAAGATTTTGGTGGGGAATCTTTACATCGACTGAGCAAGCTGTCGGGAGAAGCCTATTTCCCGATGCCTCTCACTGAATTCTTAAAACTTGCCATCAAAATTACTCAAATTTTGGCGGGGATACATGGTGCTAATGTGATTCACAAAGACATTAACCCAGGCAATATTGTCCTTAATCCAAAAACTGGACAAGTCAAAATTATTGATTTTGGCATTTCCACTCGATTGATTTACACGAATCCCACCCTGTCTCATCCCAATGTTCTAGAAGGCACCTTAGCTTATATGTCACCGGAACAAACGGGACGAATGAATCGATGTCTGGATTATCGCACGGACTTTTATTCTTTGGGTGTTACCTTTTATGAATTGCTCACAGGACAACTTCCTTTCCCGACAACTGATGTTCTGGAATTGGTGCATTGTCATATTGCTAAACAACCCGTTCCCCCCCATCTGATCGGAACAGAGGAGGGGGAGAGAGGGAGAGAAACCCCTTCAAACTTTAATAGTTACAAATGCCCTAAAGCTGTTTCAAATATTGTCATGAAGTTATTGGCAAAAACGGCAGAGGAACGATATCAAAGTGCTTGGGGAATCATCGCTGATTTAGAAGAATGTCTTTTGCAGTTAGAAACCACAGGAACAGACCTCATTCAAGAATTTGAATTAGGAGTTTATGATAGTTATGATAAATTTATAATTCCTCAAAAACTTTACGGGCGTGAAGCCGAAGTTGCCACCTTACTCGCTGCCTTTGAACGTGTAGTAGGGACTGATGAACTCTTAGTTTCAAGTTCTCAATTAAAAGAGACGATTCAAGATGAAAAATTAACCCCTCAAACTTTACACCATGAAATGATGTTAGTGGTCGGTTATTCGGGTATTGGAAAATCAGCACTGGTGGCTGAGATTCACAAACCCATTACCCGACAGAAAGGGTATTTTATTTCTGGTAAATTCGATCCGTTTGGGCGGAATATACCCTACTCTGCCTTAGTTACGGCATTAACTCAATTGGTGCGGCAATTATTAACTGAAAATGAAGCTGATCTTAATCAATGGCGAGCAAAATTATTATCAGCTTTGGGTTCCAATGGTCAAGTGATTATTGATGTCATTCCTGAAATAGAGTTAATCATAGGTAAACAGCCAACTATCCCTGAATTAGGTGTTACAGAGTCACAAAATCGCTTTAATTTAGTCTTTCAAAACTTTATCCGAGTATTTTGTAATCGCGAACATCCCTTAGTTATCTTTTTGGACGATTTGCAATGGGCTGATACAGCTACTCTCAAATGGTTGCAATTGATGATGACGGATACCTATACACAATATTTATTCTTCATCGGGGCATACCGAGACAACGAAGTTAGTCTTATCCATCCCCTCATCATCACTCTGGAAGGATTACGCCAAGCAGGAGCAATCATTCATCAGATTACCTTAGCTCCCTTAGGATTAACTCATGTGAGTCAGCTCATTGCTGATACTCTACACAGCGATATTGAAACGGTCAAGCCATTAGCGGAATTAGTACTCCAAAAAACCGCAGGAAATCCTTTCTTTGTTAAAGAGTTTCTGAAAACTCTCTACATAGAAAACCTCATTACTTTTATTTCCGAGAGAGTCAGAACCCGAAATACTACACCCCGACCAAATCCCCAATGGCAATGGGATATTGCAACAATTGAAGCAATGGACATCACAGATAATGTGGTGGAGTTAATGATTGGCTCGTTGAATAAATTGCCAGAATCAACTCAAGAAATGTTGCGTTTTGCCGCTTGTATCGGCACAAATTTTGACTTAAAGACTCTTTCGATCATTAGTGGTAAATCTCACCCCAAAGTTTTCCAAGATTTAGGAGAAGCGATTCAACAAGGATTTATTTTGCCAGTCTCTGAGCTAGATGAGCAACTTCTGATTCAAAATTATAAATTTCGTCATGATCGCATCCAACAGGCTGCCTATACTTGGATGAGTGATCGGGATAAAAAAGCGCTTCATTTACAAATTGGTCGTTTATTGTTGCAGAATACGTTACCCGACTCGTTATCTGAGCGAATCTTTGCAATTGTCGATCATCTCAATCAAGGAATTGAATTAGTTTCCTGTCAAACAGAACGATATAAAATCGCTCAGCTAAATTTAATCGCCGGGAAAAAAGCGAAGGCAGCAACAGCCTATGATTCAGCTCTTAGCTATTTCAATCAGGGACGAGAACGGCTAGCGGCAGATAGCTGGGAGAGTGAGTATGATTTGACTATCGCACTCTATATTGAATCTGTTGAAGCCGAATATTTAAATGCTGATTATGAACAAGTCGAAGCCCTTTCCCATATTGTTTTGCAACGCGCAAATACGATTTTAGAAAAAATCAAAGTTTATGTCATCAAAATTCTGCGGTGTAGTGCTCAAAATCAAATGCAAGCTGCTATCGAGATGGGGCTGGAAGTCCTAGAACTTCTAGGAGTGTCGCTATCAGAATCAAAACCTCAAATCTTGAGCATTGAGGAACTCTACAACCTACCAACAATAACTGAACCCTATAAGGAAGCAGCACTGCGGATTTTAATCATTCTGTTTGCCCCTATTTATATAGCCAATCCAGTCCTATTACCTTCGCTCTCCTTTACTCTTGTCCAACTCTGTATTAACAATGGAAATTCCCCCTTAGCAGCGTATGCCTATGGTTTGTATGGTTTAGTTTTATGTGGAATATTAGGAGACATTGAAGCGGGTTACCAATTCGGACAACTGGCTTTAAGAATTTTAGATAAATTTGATGCTAAAGAAATCGAATGTAGAGTTTACAACAATTTCTACTCCTTTATTATCCATTGGCAAAAGGCAGCAAGGACATCATTAAATCCTTTAATTGACACGATTCAAATTGGCTTAGAAACCGGAGAAATAGAATTCACTTGCTATGCTTCAACTAACTATTGCCAGAATTTATATTTAATTGGAGAACCATTAGAGTCTGTAGCCTCTGAACTGCAAAAGTATATTAAATTAATTCAAAACCTCAAACAAGCCTATCAGGTTAACTATTGTCAAATCTGGCAACAGCTTGTTTCAAGCTTAACAGAAGGCAGGAAATATTTAAGCATCAATAATAATAAATTAGAACGCTTGTCCGAGCGAATATCAGAAAATGATTGGAGCTTGCTTTATCATTTTTATTTAGCCAACACCATCCTCAATTATTTTTTTAAAAATTCCTCTCAATCGGTTATCAATGCCAAAAATTTGGAGAAGTGCGAAGCTGGCATCGTAGGGCTATTCCCCAGTACTCAAAGTCCTTTTTACTATTCTTTAGCTCTTTTAGCTCAGTATCCCGGTGTTACAGCGAGGGAACAAATCGAATATTTGGAAAAAGTCGAAGCCAATCAGCAGAGACTAAAAGCTTGGGCAGACCATGCTCCGATGAATTATTTACATAAATATGAGCTAGTCGAGGCAGAAAAAGCCAGAGTTCTGGGACAGAATTGGGAAGCTAGTGAATGGTATGAACGAGCCATTCAAGGGGCTAAAGAAAACCAATATCTTCACGAAGAAGCCTTAGCGTATGAGTTAGCGGCAGAGTTTTATCTAGCGCAGGGACGGTCGAAGATTGCCGAAACTTATCTGACTGAAGCTTACTATGGCTATGTTCGCTGGCAAGCTAACAGTAAGGTGCAAGACTTGGAGGAACGCTATCCCCAGTTTTTTAGGCAAAAATTGTCAAGTCTACCAACAAGTCCGAGAACCAGTTCCAGGACTAGCACGCAGATCTCCAGTGCTTTAGATCTAAAGAGCATTCTCAAAGCGTCACAAGTTCTTTCCGGTGAACTTTCCCTGGAAAACTTGTTAGTCAAAATGATGAAAATCGTCATTGAAAATGCAGGGGCACAAAACGGATTTTTGATTTCGAGTTCCCTGGCAAAGCCAGGGAACTCGAACGGGCAATGGAGGATTGAAGCATCAGGAACCGTTGCATCCGATGAAGTCCAGGTTTTGCAATCTATCCCAATTGAAACAGTCAGTGGCAGCAGCGAGACGCCACTGGTATCAAATGCGATCGCCAATTATGTCATCCGTACCCAAACCACGCTAGTTTTACAGGATGCCGCCCATGACGGAGACTTTACCCGCGATCCCTATATCCTCAAACAGCAGCCCAAATCGATCCTCTGTATGCCCCTGATCCATCAAGGCAAATTGGTCGGGATTCTTTACCTGGAAAATAATCTCACGACGGGCGCATTTACACCCGAACGATTGGAAGTTTTGCATCTTTTATCTTCCCAAGCCGCCATTTCGATTGAAAATGCTCAACTCTATGCCCAGTTGCGCGAGAGTGAAAGTAAATGGACGCAACTCTTAGAAGCTGTTCCTGTTGGGGTCTCTCTACATACGGCTGATGGCAAAGTCTTCTATATCAATCAGACGGGACAGAGTTTAATTCATCACAGCATCAACCCAGAAGCCTCACCGAATCAAATAGCCCAAGCCTACAACCTCTATCGGGCAGAAACTGACGAACTCTATCCTACAGAGCAACTGCCAGCATTGCGAGCGCTCAAGGGCGAACACGTGATCGTTGATGATATTGAAGTTCGTTACGAGGGGAAAATTATTCCGTTTGAGTTGCGCTCTACGCCTGTTTTCGATAACAAAGGTAATATTATTTATGCTGTTAGCGCCTTTCAAGACATCACCGATCGCAAACAAGCCGAGAAACTCCTTACCGATTACAACCGCACATTAGAAGCCGAAGTTACTCAACGAACCGCAGAATTAACCCAAATTAATCAACAATTAGAGCGGGAAATTGCTGAACGCAAACAAGCAGAGGACGCACTTCGGGCTAGCGAAGCTCGTTTCCGGGCACTGGCGCAAGTTTCCCCTGATATCATTACCCTTTCTAATCCCGATTGTGGGGTTTTCTATCAAAGTCCGGCGGTGGAGAGAATCTTAGGCTACTCGCCCAACGAATTTGTCGGAGAACAACCCCTGCAAGCGCTGCATCCTGAGGATCGACCGAACTTGGATGCCACGATAGCCAGACAACTGGCCAATCCAAGAGTGCCCGTCACCACAGAATATCGATTGCGGCACAAGGATGGGACTTGGGTTTGGCTAGAGGGTGTGGCAACCAACTGGTTAGATGAACCGGCAATTGGGGCGTTTATGATTATCAGTCGCGATATTCGCGATCGCAAACGCACCCAAGATGCCTTACAACAGAGCGAAACCCGCTATCGTGCAATTGTCGAAGACCAAACCGAACTGGTGAGTCGCTTCCTGCCCGATGGCACCCTCACCTTCATCAATGAAGCCTACTGCCGCTATTTTGGCGTCAAGCGAGAGGAACTCATCGGCAAGCACTACGCCCCAGTGGTGTTGGCAGAAGACCTCGAATATATAGAGCAACAGGTTAAGTCTATCAGCCGGGACAATCCTGTCGTCGTCATCGAGAATCGGGTCGTCGTTGGGGGCGAAGTGCGCTGGACACAATGGATTAATCGGGCGCTATTTAACCAGCAGGGTGACTTGGTAGAGTTGCAATCAATTGGACGCGATATTAGCGACAAGAAACAAGTCGAACTGGCTCTGAAACAGAGCGAACGGCGTTATCGTCAGATTGTTCAGACAGCCGATGAAGGCATTTGGGTCATCGACTCGGAAGCAAACACCACCTTTGCCAACCCCAAAATGGCTCAAATGTTGGGCTATAGCATCGAACAGATGTTGGGAATGTCAATCTTTGCGTTCATGGACGAGGAATGGCAAGTGCTGGCCCAGCAGAATTTAGAGCGCCGCCGTCAGGATATTGCCGGCAAGTATGACTTTAAATTGCGCCGGAAAGATGGCTCTGAACTCTGGGTCATGGTCGCGTCGAATCCGATTTTTGATGAGTCGGGGCAATACACCGGGGCATTAAAGATGATGACCGACATCACCCAGCGCAAATACGCTGAGGATGCCTTGCGACGGTACGAACGGATTGTATCAATGACAACGGATGCGATCGCGCTGACCGATCGCAACTATCGGTATCAAGTCCTGAATCAGACCTATACAACCTGGCGAAAAAAACCAAAAGAAGATATTATTGGGCATTCGGCCAGCGAGATTCTGGGTGCAGATGTCTTTGAAAATTTTGTGAAGCCGCTTGTAGATCGGTGTCTGGCGGGAGAAACCATTCATTATCAAGCTTGGTTTGATTATGGGCCTGAGGAACGCCGATTTTTAAGCGTGACTTATGTTCCTTATGTTGAGC
The DNA here is from genome assembly GCA_036704025.1 of Stenomitos sp. Taxonomy (GTDB): domain Bacteria; phylum Cyanobacteriota; class Cyanobacteriia; order Cyanobacteriales; family Coleofasciculaceae; genus Allocoleopsis. The sequence continues at coordinate 1,965 of DATNQL010001003.1, read as the reverse complement.
CAGACCAGACGATTTCGGGAGTGGTTGCCAGTTTGCGCGACCTGACAGAACTTAAGCAGGCCGAGGAAGAACTACAACGCAGTGAAGAACGATTGCAACTGGCGTTTGAAGGCTCTGGCGATGGATTTTGGGATTGGAACATCCCCACAGGAGAGATTTACTGGAGTCCTCAATGGTTCAAAATGCTAGGTTACGAGACGGATGAGTTTCGAGGAGAGTATCGCAACTGGGAACAAGTTGTCCATCCAGACGATTTACCCTGGATAACGGAAAAGTTGAATGCTCATTTAAAAAACCCCTCCGTTCTGTATAACTGTGACTATCGATTGCGAACCAAATCGGGGAGGTGGAAATGGGTTTCGACTTACGGTAGAGTGGTTGCTCGCGATGAACGGGGTACACCAACACGGATGGCCGGAATTCATCGAGACATTAACGACAAAAAACGAGCTGAGGAAGCGTTACGAGAGAGTGAACAACGTTACCGTCAGATGATCGAGACATCCGAGGAAGGAATTTGGATCATCGACATGCAAGGAAAGACTCTGTTTGCTAACCCCAAAATGGCTCAAATGTTGGGCTGTACGGTCGAAGAATTGTTGGGGTTGACCATGTTCGACTTCATGGACAAGGAAGGAATCGCGATCGCGAATTGGAATTTAGAGCGTCGCCGTCAAGGAATTCAAGAAAAGCACGATTTCAAATTCCGCCGTAAAGATGGCTCTGAACTCTGGGTGATTATCTCAACGACTCCAATTCTGGATGAGTCAGGGCAAGCTACGGGAGCCTTAGGAATGCTCACCGACATCACCCAGCGCAAGCGAGCGGAAGAAGCGTTAGAGCAAAGTGAGAGACTATTTCGCATCTTAGCGGAAATCTCCCCCGTAGGAATTTTCCGTTCTAATGCCTCTGGACAGACCATTTATGCTAATGATCGAGCCTGTCAAATCGTCGGTGCGTCCTTAGGTGAGGTGTTGGGATGGGGATGGGGTTCCTATATTCATCCAGCAGATACTAACCGAGTGCAGCAAACTTGGCAATATTCAATGACTCATCAGGTGCCTTGGCAAGACGAATACCGCCTTTTAAATCGGGAGGGAAAGGTGGTTTGGGTTTTAGCCCAAGCGGAGGTAGAACGCGACGAAACGGGTAAGGTTGTCGGATATGTGGGGACGTTAACTGATATTAGCGATCGCAAAGCCATCGAGATGGCTCTGAGAGAACAGAAGGAACTACTCCAGACCATTTTTGACCATATCCCCATCATGCTGTGTTTCTACAATGCTGAAGCTCAGGTTGAGTTGGTCAACCCAGCCATGGAAAACACCATCGGCTGGTCGCTCGAAGAATTCAGGCAGATCGATGTCATGGCGGAATGTTATCCCGATCCAGACTATCGCGCCGCACTGTTCGAGTTTATGATGAGAGCCGATGGGACATGGCGAGATGTTCAGTTAAGAACTCGGAATGGAACCCTTTTAGAAACCTGTTGGGCGAACGTTCGCTTACCCAATGGTTGGCAGGTCGGAATCGGTCAAGACATTACCGAGCGCCAACGAGCAGAACAAGCCTTACGAGAGAGTGAGCAACGATTTCGCGAAATTGCCGAAACCATCAGTCAGTTTTTCTTTGTGCGTTCCGCCACGTCCGGTGAGTATCTTTACGCCAATCCAGCTTATGAACAGATCTGGGGACGCACCTGTGAAAGCCTTTACCAAAATCCCCTCTCGTGGATTGAGACCATCCATCCCGATGATCGCCCGTTGGTGCTCAATTCCCTCCAAGCACAGTTCCAGGGCAAGCCAGTCAAGCGAGAGTATCGGATTATTCGAGCCGACGGTCAAGTGCGCTGGATTGTGGCAGATATTTCGATTGTTTTTGACGAGGCGGGACAGCCTCTGCGCTTTGTGGGACTGGCAGAAGATATCACGGAACGCAAGCAAGCGGAAGAAGCGCTGCGAGAGA
>DATNQL010001002.1:0-5130 GCA_036704025.1 Stenomitos sp. | reverse complement strand
TGATTGGCACGAAGACGCGCAAAGACGGTCAAACAGTGGAAGCTGTAAACATCTGGATGGGTGGCAAGGTAGGGAAGGATGCCCATTTAGGCCAAGAGGTGATGAAAAGTGTTCCCTGTGACGAACTCAAAGGCGTGTTGCGGGAGCTACTGATCGAACACTTCGCAGCTCGTCCCCGTGAAGAAGCAATGGTAGCAATGGCTTCTGTGTCTTAAAGAGGGGGAGAGTACTCTAAGTCAAGAGCCAAAACATTTTTTTCTTTTGACTTCCTCCGCTTTACTCCTTCCAGAAGCCGAATGCAACAGGATTCAGAATTTTCAGAAGGTGCGATCGCTATGACTGATGCAACAAAAACACTCTGTCCTTACTGTGGTGTTGGCTGCGGACTAGAGGTCGCGCCACCCGCGCAAGCCGGTAAACCGACGAATCGAGACGCACAAGGAACCCCAATTTGGAAGGTAAAGGGCGATCGCTCTCATCCCTCTAGCCAAGGCATGGTGTGCGTCAAAGGGGCAACCATTAGCGAATCTTTGGACAAAGACCGACTGAAGTATCCCATGATGCGCCAATCTCTGGATGAACCCTTCCGCCGGGTTAGCTGGGATGAAGCTTATGATGCGATCGCCAACCGTATTCGCACCGTTCAAGTCACCCAAGGGTCAGACGGGATTTGTATGTATGGTTCGGGTCAGTTTCAAACGGAGGACTACTACATCGCCCAAAAACTCATGAAAGGCTGTTTGGGTACCAATAACTTTGATGCTAACTCCCGTTTGTGTATGTCCTCCGCCGTATCCGGTTACATCCAAAGTTTTGGATCGGATGGCCCTCCTTGTTGTTACGAAGACTTAGAACTCACCGACTGCGCCTTTCTGATTGGCACAAATACGGCGGAATGTCACCCGATTATCTTCAACCGTTTGCGGAAATACCACAAACAAAACAAAAAAGTCAAAATGATTGTGGTTGACCCCCGCAAGACACCAACCGCTGAAGCGGCTGACTTGCATTTGGCGATTCGACCGGGTACCGATATTGATTTACTCAACGGCATTGCCCATCTGTTGATGCGCTGGGGTCACTATGATTCTGTATTTATTGATGAATGCACCAGTGGTTTTTCCGAGTATGCGGAGGTGATTCGTCACTATCCACCGGAATTGGTGGCCAAAAAGTGTGGCATTCGGTTAGATGAACTAGAGACGGCAGCCAAATACTGGGGTCAGTCTGAGCGAGTCCTGTCCTTATGGTCGATGGGTGTGAATCAGTCTTCGGAGGGGACGGCGAAGGTACGGACGATTATTAATTTGCATCTGATGACCGGCAACATCGGCAAACCAGGAGCCGGCCCTTTTTCCTTGACGGGTCAACCGAATGCCATGGGAGGACGGGAAGCGGGGGGTCTTTGTCACATTCTCCCCGGATATCGGCTGGTCAAGAATCCCCAGCATCGCCAGGAATTAGAGCAGTTTTGGGGTCTGTCGGCTGGGAGCATTGCATCGGAGCGCGGTCGCACGGCTTGGGAGATGATCACTGGCTTGGAAACCGGAGATGTCGGTTTGTTATGGGTGGCGGCGACCAATCCGGCGGTGAGTATGCCAGATATTGAACGGACGAAGGCGGCGTTGTTGCGATCGCCTTTCACGGTTTATCAAGATGCCTACTATCCCACAGAAACCGCTGCCTATGCTCACGTCCTACTACCGGCGGCACAGTGGAGTGAAAAAACAGGCACCATGACCAACTCAGAACGAGTTGTGACACTTTGCCCTAAGTTTCGCAATGCTCCCGGAGAAGCCAAAGCAGACTGGGAAATCTTTGCGGAAGTGGGACGTCGGTTAGGTTTTGTGGACCAGTTTGCGTTCCAAGACTCTGCCGAAGTTCGTGCCGAATTTATCCAAGTCACTCGTGGACGTGTTTGCGACCAAACGGGTATTAGTTACCAACGCTTGCAAGCCGAAGGACCGATTCAATGGCCTTGTCCAGAAGCGTTGCAGGTTCAAGGTTCTAGTGGTTGTGAAGCAAACCAACCTTCAAGCCAAAAACGTCTTTATACCGATTGGAACTTTCCCACCCCTGACGGACGAGCTCGGTTTGGAGCTTATCACTCACGCGGATTAGCTGAGTTGCCCAATCCGGATTACCCCTATGTCTTGACAACTGGGCGTCTTTATGGTCACTGGCACACCCAAACTCGGACGGGACGGATTCCCAAAATTGTGCAAATGCATCCTCATCCCTTTATCGAGATTCATCCCCGTGATGCAGAGAAGTTGGGGATTCAGGATGAAACTTGGGTGGAAGTGCGATCGCGTCGTGGTACTTGTCGTTTCAAAGCTCAAGTGACAAAAGCGATCGCGCCAGGTACAGTTTTCGTCCCCATGCACTGGGGCGCGTTATGGGCAGATGGTGCCGAAGCCAATGCCCTGACTCACCCAGAATCCTGTCCCGACTCCCTGCAACCGGAATTAAAAGCCTGTGCGGTGCAATTATCACCGATATCGACTGAAACCTTGGTGAGTAGTGAGTCATTACACTCCACTTTAGGGATGTGGTTTTCACCGTCCCTCTCTGTGTGAGACGCTGACAAACATGAGGGCTTCTGACGTTATATTTGTATCAGTTCTGATATCATGTCCGTCTAATTACCCCTAATAAAAACTCTCCGCGTCCCCGCGTCCCCGTGTCCCCGCGTCAATCCTAACGATGGGTATTTAACCGGACATGATATGAGTTGGGCAATCACCCTAAGTTTGAGGATAACCCTTTCATTATGTCAATCAAAAAACAAACTTTTAAAGTCTAAAAGCCCCAAACTAAATGTCTCATTTCTTCCAATTTGAAACAGACTTTGTAGAGTCCTTACGCTGCATTCCCATGCAAGTGCGAATGAAATTAGATACTTGCGGGGTCAAACTTAAATTAGCCCACTGGAACCAATTTACGATGCAAGAGCGTGAGGCATTGGTCGAGATGCCCTGCATCACAGCTGATGAAATTGAAACCTATCGACAATATTTACAAAACCGAGTGATCGATCACACGGGTGCACCTGCCTCTGAACTCCCCATCGAGTCCCAACCCGCTTGGATGGATGACACAACCATTCCTACAAGTATTCAGGAGAAAGCGCAAGAATTAGCGATATCCATAACCGTTCAACAGTGGGCAACACTCAGTCCCGCCCAACGTTTTGCCCTAATTAAACTCAGCCGCCCCAGTCATGAGAACCACAACTTTTTACCAGCGCTGAAGGAGTTTCAACTCATTGAATGAATGGCGAGGAAATTGATATAGGCGATGAGTTAGCAACGAGAATGCCTAATTTCCCAACCGCTACGGCTGACTCACCTGTTTCAACGCCGCTTCGAGGCTATCCAATTGGGCACCATTGGCAATCACCTGATCATTCATAATCAGAAAAGGAGTTCCTGTGACGCCCAGTTGTTCTGCCATATCCACATCTTTCTGAATGGCTGCACTCGCCGCTTGACCTTTTCGGTCTTGATCAAATCTCTGTAAGTCGAGGTTTAAAGCTTTCGCGGTTGCCACATAAAGAGGTTCACCTAACTTCTGTTGGTTTTCAAACAACGCATCATGAAACTCCCAAAATTTCCCTTGTTGACCCGCTGCCCAAGCCGCTTTGGCGGACGGCATCGCTTCCGGATGAATTTGAGTCAGGGGTAAATGTTTGTATACCAGGGTGACTTGATTCTGGCGAGTTGCCATGAACTGCTTCAGCGTCTGATGCGCCTTAGAACAGTAAGGACATTGAAAATCAGAGAATTCCAGCAGTACAATTTTTTGCTCTTTCGCTCCCGTGGCTGGGGAGTCACCAATCACAGCTTTGGGATTGGACTTCATCTGTTCCAGAAAAGCTTTCTGTGCCTGTTGCTGTTGTTCGGCTTGTTTTTGCTGGTAAGCTTGCAACGACTCTACCAGGACTTGGGGATTCTTGCGAATCACCTCTAAAACTTTGGCTTCTAAGTCTGAGTCAGTTGGCTTACTGTTGTCGGCTTTGGTCGGTGGCATTGAACAGCTAACCAGTCCCACGCACAAAACCAGTCCGATTAATCTCAATACGTACTGAGAGTCAACGTGGTGTCTATGGGAGAAGAGGTTCATAGCAATCAAAAGCCACCATCTGGAACGAAGAGTACACCGTCATGATGACACATCTGTGTCTGGGTGGATGGCGATTCGTCGAGACGAATGATCAGACGATGATGCGGCGGATGCCGTTTTTGAGGAGCAAAACGTTGAAGTTGATCCACTCTCCTCACCTCTTCCCTCCGTGCCCTCTGCGCCTGGAGTGGTTCGTTCCCTCTCAGCCCTATGGCAAAATAAGACAAGGCTCGTCTTCATATAGTGTTCCCCAATGACAGCAACAACTCCCACTCAGCAAACCCAATACGACCCCAAAACCACCGAAGCCAAGTGGCAGACCTACTGGGAAGAACACCACACGTTCAAAGCCGACCCTAATCACCAAGGCGAACCCTACTCCATCGTCATCCCGCCGCCCAACGTCACGGGCAGCTTACACATGGGTCATGCCTTCGAGAGTGCCCTAATTGATACCCTCGTCCGCTACCACCGGATGAAAGGACGCAATACCCTATGGCTACCGGGTACCGACCACGCCAGTATTGCGGTGCATACCATGCTGGAAAAACAACTCGCCAAAGAAGGCACCAACCGCAAAGAATTGGGGCGCGAGAAGTTTCTGGAACGGGCTTGGCAGTGGAAAGAAGACTCAGAGGGAACCATTGTTAACCAACTGCGGCGCTTAGGTGTCTCGGCAGATTGGTCGCGGGAACGCTTCACGATGGATGAAGGCTTATCCAAAGCTGTGATCAAAGCTTTTATCAGTCTTTATGAAGAAGGGCTAATTTATCGGGGCGAGTACTTAGTTAACTGGTGTCCAGCTACCCAGTCGGCTGTCTCAGATGTAGAGGTGGAAAACCAAGAAGTTAACGGGAATCTGTGGCACTTCCGCTATCCCCTCAGTGATGGCAGTGGTTCTGTGGAAGTGGCAACCACTCGACCGGAAACCATGCTGGGCGATACAGCCGTTGCCGTTAATCCAAATGATGAGCGCTACAAGGATTTGATTGGCAAGACGCTAAC
>DATNQL010001001.1:0-11177 GCA_036704025.1 Stenomitos sp. | reverse complement strand
GTGCCATGACGCGCTATATCCGCCGGGGTGGAAACATCTGGATTCGCATTTTTCCAGATAAACCCGTGACTCAACGGGCAGCTGAAACTCGTATGGGTTCCGGTAAAGGTTCGCCAGAGTTTTGGGTGGCAGTCGTCAAGCCCGGTCGGATTCTCTATGAAATCGCTGGAGTTCCGGAAGAAACGGCTCGTGAGGCGATGCGTCTAGCGGCGAACAAATTGCCCATTAAAACGAAGTTCATTACCCGCGAAGGGGAACAGGTGTAAATCATGCCTCTGCCCAAAATCGAAGATGCCCGAAAAATGAGCGACGATGAGCTCAATGATGCAATTCTAGCGGCGAAGCGGGAACTATTTAACCTTCGCCTGCTACAGGCCACCCGACGCCTGGAAAAACCACATCAGTTCAAGCACACTCGGCACCGCATTGGTCAAATGATGACAGTGGTTCGGGAACGCGAATTCGCTGCACGCCAGAGTGCGAACGCTGTGCCAGCAACCTCAGAAGCATCTGCTGCATCAAGTCCTAAAGCCTCAACCCAGGTGGCTGATGCCCCACAACCCGATCAAGAAGAGGAGTAGAACCCGATGGCTGTTAAAGAAAGAGTCGGTGTGGTGGTCAGCGACAAAATGGATAAAACTGTCGTGGTCGCTGTTGAGAACCGCTCTCCCCACCCGAAGTACGGCAAAATTGTCGTGAGGACAAAGCGATACAAAGCCCATGATGAGGAAAATCAGTGTAAGGAAGGCGATCGCGTTCGCATTCATGAAACACGACCGTTGAGCCGAACCAAACGCTGGAAGGTTGCGGAAATCCTCACTCATACTTCTCCAGCTTAAGCATTGTTGTTCGTTGTTGGTTCTCCTAGGACTAACAGCACACCCCCCAATAAGTTTACGGGCGTTAGCGTGACGCATAGCGATAGCGAACACAGCTTTTCGTCAGCGGTAGTGAGTTTGCTCTGGTCAGCCTTCATGCCGATGACTTGTTGGTAAACTCGGTGATTTTTTACACGAATGCTTCGCCCCTACCAACCTAAAAGGAGGTTCATCACATGATTCAACAAGAGACTTACCTAAATGTCGCTGACAACAGCGGGGCCCGGAAATTACAGTGTATTCGCGTTTTAGGTGCTGGTAACCGACGCTACGGTGGTGTAGGTGATGTGATCATTGCCGTTGTGAAGGATGCCATTCCTAATATGGCTGTGAAAAAGTCAGATGTTGTAAGAGCTGTGATTGTTCGTACCCGCAAGGGACTGCGCCGTGACAGCGGGATGAGCATTCGCTTTGACGACAACGCTGCCGTCATCATCAATAACGACGGTAACCCAAGGGGAACCCGCGTTTTTGGTCCCGTAGCGCGGGAACTGCGCGACAAAAACTTTACCAAAATTGTTTCCCTGGCTCCGGAGGTACTCTGATGGCAAATCAATTCAAGAGCAAGAGCGCGAAAGAGACGACCCAGCGCTACAAAATGCACGTTAAAAAAGGCGATACTGTGCAGATCATTGCCGGTCGGGATAAAGGAAAAGTTGGAGAAATCTTGCAGACTTTGCCGAAGCGCAGCGCGGTAATTGTCAAAGGAATTAACGTCAAAACGAAGCATGTTAAGCCTCAGCAAGAAGGAGAAACGGGTCAGATTGTGACCTTTGAGGCTCCCATTCACAGCTCCAACGTTATGCTTTATTCCACTAAGCAAAAAATTGCCAGCCGCATCTGCTACACCTTTAATTCAGAGGGTCGGAAGGTACGGATGCTCAAAAAAACGGGCGAAATTATTGACTAAGAGATTTTGGATGAAATCTAAAATCCAAAACTTGGGAGTCCCTGACCAAGCCCAGGGTTGAAAAGGATAAAAACCATGTCAGAAAAACTGAAAACTCTCTACCAAGAAACGATAGTCCCAAAGCTTAAAGAGCAGTTCGGCTATACAAACATTCATCAAGTCCCCAAGCTGGTTAAAGTTACGGTAAACCGGGGCTTGGGAGAGGCATCTCAAAATGCTAAGGCTCTCGAATCCTCGGTGAGTGAAGTCGCAATTATCACTGGACAAAAACCTGTTGTTACACGAGCCAAAAAAGCGATCGCGGGATTTAAAATCCGCCAAGGTATGCCTGTTGGTGTCATGGTTACCCTCCGGGGAGACCGCATGTACTCATTTCTCAATCGGTTAATTAACTTGTCACTGCCTCGAATTCGAGACTTTCGTGGCGTCAGTCCTAAAAGCTTTGATGGTCGCGGAAACTATACCCTTGGTATTCGAGAGCAACTGATCTTTCCCGAAATAGACTACGACAGCATAGACCAAATTCGTGGAATGGATATTTCGATTATCACAACAGCAAATACCGACGAAGAGGGCCGCGCCTTACTCAAAGAGATGGGTATGCCCTTCCGGGAAACCTAAAAGTTTAGCAATAGGAAGGAACTAATGGCGGCAAACGACACAATTGCAGATATGCTGACCCGCATCCGTAATGCATGTATGGTACGGCATCAAACGACAAATATCCCATCTACAAAGATGACCCGCAGTGTTGCCAAAGTACTCAAAGATGAAGGCTTTATTGCTGACTTTGAGGAAGAAGGTGAAGGGGTCAAAAAACAATTGGTGGTTTCTTTAAAATATAAAGGCAAAAATCGCCAACCCATTATTAGAGCCATGAAGCGGGTTAGTAAGCCCGGATTAAGAGTTTACTCCAATTGCAAAGAATTACCCAGAGTTTTGGGTGGTATTGGCATTGCGATTATCTCTACCTCCAGTGGCATCATGACTGACCGAGAAGCACGGCGTCAGGGAATTGGTGGCGAAGTATTGTGCTACGTCTGGTAAGGAAAAAGTTTTGAATTTTGAGTTCTACCCCTTAAGGTAAATTACTCATCACTCATAACTTAATTAAAGGAGAATTGAGTCATGTCGCGGATTGGCAAGCGTCCAATAACCGTTCCTGGTAAAGTAACCGTGAATATTGACGGTCAGCACATTGCCGTCAAAGGTCCAAAAGGAGAATTAAGTCGGATTTTGCCGGAGCAAGTCACGGTCGAGCAAGACGGTGAAACGCTCCGGGTCGTGCGGCGGGATGAATCCAGAGCCGCTCGTCAGCGTCATGGACTGTCTCGAACTTTAGTCGCGAACATGGTGGAAGGAGTCTCTCAAGGATTTGAGAAGCGCCTCTCTATTCAAGGCGTCGGTTATCGAGCACAGGTTCAGGGTCGCAACCTGATTTTGAATGTCGGTTATAGCAAACCCGTTGAAATTGTTCCGCCAGATGGTATCCAAGTGGCGGTTGAAAACAACGTCAACGTGATTGTTAGTGGAATCAATAAAGAAATTGTGGGCAATACAGCCGCTCGCATTCGAGCGGTTCGTCCCCCCGAAGTCTACAAGGGTAAAGGCATTCGTTATGCCAATGAAGTAGTCAGACGTAAAGCTGGTAAAGCAGGTAAGAAGTAAAAATGAAACTTACTCGTAAAGAATCCATCCGGCGTCGGCATCGGCGGGTGCGCCGGAAAGTCAGTGGAACTGCCGAGCGTCCCAGATTAGCGGTCTTTCGCTCCAATGAGCATATCTATGTACAGTTGATTGATGATAATCAGCAACAGACCCTAGCTGCCGCTTCCACCTTAGAATCCACTCTGAAATCCGAATTAAAATCAGGCGCAACTTGTGAGGCTTCAGCCGCCGTCGGCAAGTTGATTGCTCAGCGCTCCATTGCCAAAGGCATCACAAGAGTCGTCTTTGACCGGGGTGGTAACCTCTATCATGGTCGCGTCCAAGCGTTGGCAGAAGCCGCCCGCGAAGCCGGATTAGACTTTTAGGAAATGCTAAAAAAGTCTGAAGTGTGAAGGATGAAGCATGAGAAAGGAGATTAGTGAACATTTTCTAAGTTTACTCATCGCGAAACTCGGAGCGGGAACCTGTTTCATACTTCATAGCTTTATATTTCGTACTTCCGTAAATTTTCAGGACTAAGACTATGGCAACTCGTCGAAAAAGTAACCGAGCTAAAGAGAAAGAGACGACCTGGCAAGAGCGAGTTATTCAAATCCGTCGTGTCAGTAAGGTTGTTAAAGGCGGTAAAAAATTAAGCTTCCGTGCGATTGTCGTCGTGGGAAATGAGCGCGGTCAAGTGGGTGTCGGTGTCGGTAAAGCTAGTGATGTGATTGGCGCTGTCCGCAAGGGAGTTGCCGACGGGAAAAAGCAATTGATTGATGTCCCTCTGACCAAAGCGAATTCCATCCCTCACCCCTCTAATGGTGCTGCGGTGGGAGCCAAGGTGATGATGCGACCGGCAGCACCCGGTACCGGTGTAATTGCGGGTGGTGCCGTGCGGACCGTCTTGGAATTAGCTGGGGTTCGTAATATCTTGGCTAAACAACTAGGCTCTAATAACCCTCTCAACAATGCAAGAGCTGCCATCAACGCTCTTGATTCTCTACGTACCTTCTCAGAAGTAGCAGAAGAACGGGGTGTTCCCATCGAGAACCTTTACGCTTAAAGAAAGTTGCGGGTTGGAAAGTTAGCAGGTCGGATGTTTTAACCTTTAGCTTTCAACCTTCAATTTTCAACGGGCTAACCTTCAACTTTAATATCTAAGTGCAAGATTATGAGAATCAACGATGCAGTGCCCCAAAAAGGGTCTAAAAAGCGCCGCCGTCGTCTAGGCCGAGGCATTGCGGCGGGTCAAGGAGCGAGTGCCGGGAAAGGAATGCGGGGTCAAAAATCGCGTTCTGGTGGCAATACACGACCCGGATTTGAAGGTGGACAGATGCCCTTGTATCGTCGTCTGCCCAAGTTAAAACACTTTACGGTGATTAATCGTAAACATTACACTACGATTAACGTGGGCAAGCTATCCTCACTTCCTGCCAATACAGAGGTAACCTTAGCCTCTTTAATGGAGGCAGGTATTGTGACCACCAATGATGGACCATTGAAACTTCTCGGCGACGGGGAACTCAATGTGGCTCTCAATATCAAAGCTGCTGCCTTCACCGCTGGTGCCCGCCAGAAAATTGAGGCCGCTGGTGGAAGCTGTGAAATTATAGGCGTAAATGCAACGGCATGACGTCCTGCTAAGGTCGGTGTGCTTGCCTCACCCCCGTATCCTGTAGAGGTAGCCCTTTATGGTTGTTAGTCGAGACAAAGCTCCAACCGCTCAAGAAACATTTATGCAGATGGCTCAAGCTGCTGGCCTTAGAGGTCGGCTGCTTGTGACCATTGGCTTATTGATTGTTGCTCGCATGGGTATCTTTTTACCTTTGCCGGGAATTAATCGTGAGCAATTTTCAAAAGATATCCAAAATAACTCCGTTCTTGGATTCTTGGACATTTTCTCTGGAGGCGGTATTTCCGCTGTAGGGATTTTTGCTCTCGGAATTTTGCCCTTTATTAATGCCTCAATCATCCTACAGCTCCTGACAGCTGCGATTCCTTCTTTAGAAAATTTACAGAAAAATGAAGGAGAGGCTGGGCGTCGCAAGATTTCTCAAATTACCCGCTACGTGGCAGTGGGATGGGCCGTCATTCAAAGTGTGGGGATTACAGCCGGGTTGCTCAGACCCTATGCCCTCGATGGAGGAAGCCCCCTATTCATTGCCGAAACATCGCTAGCCCTGACAGCCGGTTCGATGTTTGTCATGTGGCTATCGGAGCTCGTCACCGAACGCGGGATTGGTAACGGAGCTTCTTTGTTAATTTTCGTCAATATCGTTGCCGTTCTCCCCAAAACCTTAGGCCAAACGATTGAATTGGCTCAGACGGGTGGTCGAGAAACGGTGGGTAAAGTCGTGATTCTCCTGCTCGTGTTCCTCGTCATGATTGTCGGGATTGTCTTTGTGCAGGAAGGAACGCGCCGCATTCCGATTATTTCGGCACGGCGTCAAGTGGGGCGTCGCCTCTATCGAGAGCGAACCAGTTACCTGCCCCTCCGCCTGAACCAGGGCGGCGTGATGCCGATTATCTTTGCTTCTGCTGTGTTGATTCTTCCAGCCTCTCTGGCTCAATTTACAGGCGCGAGTGCGAATAAGGGCTTTTTTACGCCAGTCCATCAAGGGTTAGTTCAAGTTTCTAATTACTTAAGCCCGAATGGACCAACCCCCTGGCTCTATGTCTTGGTTTATTTAGTCTTGATTGTTTTCTTTAGTTACTTCTACGCTTCACTGATTGTAAATCCAGTGGATATGGCGCAGAACCTGAAGAAGATGGGAGCAAGTATTCCTGGCATTCGTCCTGGACGAACAACGAGTGAATATGTAGAGCGGGTGTTAAATCGGTTGACGTTTTTGGGAGCAATTTTCCTGGGACTAGTGGCGGTGGTACCAACCGCTGTCGAAAGTGCGACTGGCGTCACGACATTTAAAGGATTGGGAGCGACATCCTTGCTGATTCTAGTCGGTGTAGCCATTGACACAGCTAAGCAGATTCAAACCTATGTAATTTCCCAGCGTTACGAAGGCATGGTCAAGCAGTAGAAGGAGACTGGGGTGAGACAAAGAGCGATTGGCTTGATGATTGATCACCCAAATATTAAAGGCTTGCCGGTTCTAAATATGGGTTACCGACACCATCACTCAAGCTAATCGCTCAATCATCATCGTTAAAAACTAATGACAAGATTAATCTTTTTAGGACCTCCAGGTGCAGGCAAAGGGACTCAAGCCCAACTTTTGGCTGGGCTATTGGCCATTCCTCATATTTCAACGGGTGATATCTTACGGAGTGCGATCGCTCAAGCCACCCCTCTGGGGCAAAAGGCTCAGTCCTATATGGAAAAGGGCGAGTTAGTTCCTGATGAGTTACTGCTCGATTTGGTACGAGACCGCCTCCAGCAACCGGATACACAGAAGGGTTGGATTTTAGATGGCTTTCCTCGTAATGTCAGCCAAGCGACTTTCCTAGAAAAACTGTTGCAAGAACTCAACCAGACGTTTGATTATGCCGTCAACCTGGATGTTCCAGATGAGATTTTAATGGCTCGGCTATTGGGACGGGGACGCCATGATGATAATGAACAAACGGTTCGCAAACGATTGGAAGTCTATCGCAGTGAAACAGAACCTGTGATTGGTTTTTACCAGGAGCGAGCTTCCTTAAAGGTGATCGATGGCGATCGCTCTGTGGAAGAAGTGACACAATCCCTTCAGCAATCAGTGGTATCCTAACAGCCTTGGTGAGTGGTGCAGGACTCTAATCCCATCGTTTTCTTGAGAGTCAAGCATCAGCTTGATTAAAACTCAGCCATTTCAATCCCCTTTTTGATAAAATATGTTAAGACTCCCTGGACAAATATGCAAAACTCTTGAATCTAAGGGGGTGGTCAGCAAAAAAATTGAGGAGCAAAGATATTGTCTAAGCAAGACTTAATTGAAATGGAAGGCACGGTAACGGAATCCCTGCCCAATGCGATGTTTAGGGTTGATCTGGACAATGGAGTTAACATCCTGGCTCACGTTTCTGGAAAACTTCGCCAGAATAACATCAGAATCCTACCCGGAGATCGCGTCAAAGTTGGTGTAAGTCCCTACGATTTAACCAAAGGCAGAATCACCTACCGCGATCGCCCAAATCACGGTTCTGGAGCAAAAGGTTCAGTCCCTCGGGTCAAAGGGCGCGTTGGCTCCCGATGAGAACGGGTCTGGGTCAGGGCGTGATTGCCAAAGGGACTGCCCCAAGGGTGATGGCCCAAAGCTACAGAATATGCGCCCTTAGAGAAATCCGTTGCAGGCGTTTAGACGTTTAGCGCAACAAACGCCAACAGCGATGGATTGGTTCCATGTAATGTTCGTTTTCTAAAAGAATCAATAGCGATCGCCCCTGGAAATCCTTCTCAGGGTTACTCAAGCCAACCCTAGCTGCCTAAAAGTCACGGCTCAGTCTCGCAAGAGACCGATAAAAGACCTCTAGGGGGCTAAATTTCTCCGCTGCTGAGCAGACATTTTTGATAAAATATGTTAAGAATCCCTAGACAAACATCCACTCGTTTGGACGTGTAGGAGGGGTTGATCGTATTGAGGATTGAGTCCATTGGCTAAACAAGACTTAATTGAAATGGAAGGCACGGTGACCGAATCCTTGCCGAACGCCATGTTCAGGGTTGATCTGGACAATGGCTTTAACGTCCTAGCCCACATATCGGGAAAAATTCGACGAAATTACATTAAAATCTTGCCCGGAGATCGGGTTAAAGTTGAACTCACGCCCTACGATCTGACGAAAGGCAGAATAACCTACCGCCTACGGAAGAAATAGTATTCAGCAAAAGTTTATCTTTACAGTCCAAAATTGACCAAAAAAGATTAACAGCCATATCTTAAAAGTGATATAATGTTAAGCTTGCAGTGTGGCCCAAAAAAGGCATGAAAGTAAGAGCATCAGTCCGCAAAATGTGTGAAAAGTGCCGCGTCATTCGACGTCGCGGTCGAGTCATGGTGATTTGTCAAAATCCCAAGCATAAACAACGTCAAGGATAGCCAATAGGCTCTTAAGACTCATTTGTAGCACAAAACAAAGAATAGGGAGAAGAAAGCGTGGCACGGATTGCCGGTATAGACCTTCCTCGCGACAAGCGTGTAGAAATTGGTCTGACCTACATCTATGGAATCGGTCTATCGCGGTCTAAAGAAATTTTGGCATCCACAGGAGTCAATCCTGATACAAGGGTCAAAGATTTAAGCGATGCCGAAGTGGCGGCCCTCAGAGCCGCTGTAGAAAGCAACTATCAGGTGGAAGGGGATCTCAGGCGCTGGGAGTCCATGAACATCAAGCGCTTGGTTGACATTGGCACCTATCGGGGTCGCCGACATCGGATGGGATTGCCAGTCCGAGGTCAGCGGACTCGAACCAATGCTCGCACCCGCCGAGGTCGGCGTGTTGCCGTTGCTGGGAAGAAGAAGCCACCTGCTAAGAAGTAATCCATTTATTTCAGTTACCACCCATACAGTTAAATCGATAGAGCGACATGGCGCGACCAACGAAAAAAACAGGTGCAAAGAAGCAAAAACGTAATGTACCCAATGGAGTAGCCTACATCCAGTCCACCTTCAACAACACGATCGTCACTATTGCCGATACCAGAGGCGATGTGGTGTCGTGGGCGTCGGCTGGCTCAAGTGGCTTCAAAGGAGCCAAAAAGGGAACACCTTTTGCGGCTCAAACAGCAGCTGATTCAGCGGCGCGTAGAGCCGTAGACCAGGGAATGCGCCAGATTGAAGTGATGGTGAGTGGTCCGGGTGCTGGTCGCGAAACCGCGATTCGAGCCATTCAAGGGGCAGGACTGGAAATTACTTTGATTAGGGATGTGACACCCATCCCCCATAACGGCTGCCGTCCGCCCAAGCGGCGTCGAGTTTAACCGACCATTGGTCTGTATGAGAGATTGAGGAATGTCAGCTAGGAAAAGTGCATCACGCCGTTATACTAACCTGCTGGTGCTTCGATAATTGGCATATTGCACCTGACCTATGGTCGGGAGCAAAAAATGAGAAAGCACAATAACAGTGCTTTCTTTTGGGTCTTATGAATAAGGGAGGTTACTCCGTGGCGCAGTTTCAGATTGAGTGTGTAGAGTCTAAAACACTGAAGAATCAGAGTCAATATAGTAAATTTGTCCTGGAGCCTCTCGAACGCGGTCAAGGTACAACGGTTGGTAACGCCTTAAGACGGGTTCTTCTATCAAACTTGGAAGGGGCAGCCGTAACGGCTGTCCGCATTGCCGGTGTGAACCACGAGTTTGCCACCATAGAGGGGGTCAGAGAGGACGTCCTGGAAATTCTTCTTAACATGAAGGAAATTGTCCTCAAAAGCTATACCTCTGCGCCTCAGATTGGTCGAGTCATGATTACGGGACCTGCAACCGTGAGAGCGGCTCAGTTCGATTTACCCTCTGAAGTAGACATCGTAGATCCGGGTCAGTACATTGCGACTCTCGCTCCAGGGGCAAGGCTGGAGATGGAGTTTCGGATCGAAAAAGGAAAAGGCTATCGCTCCGTAGAACGAGGACGCGAAGATGGTTCGGCGGTGGACTTCCTCCAGATTGATGCCGTGTTTATGCCCGTGAGCAAGGTCAATTACAGCGTTGAGGATGCTCGCATTGATGGTTCTCTGGAAAAAGACCGCCTGCTTTTGGAAATTTGGACGAATGGCAGCTTAACCCCTCAAGAAGCATTGAGCCAAGCCGCCAATCTCCTGGTTGATCTGTTTAATCCGTTAAAAGATATCAATCTGGAATCGATTAAAGATGAATATCCGGATGATGAAGACCCAACCAGCCAAATTCCAATTGAAGAATTGCAACTGTCTGTGCGGGCTTATAACTGTTTGAAGCGGGCTCAGATTAACTCTGTAGCCGACTTGCTGGATTATAGTCAGGAAGACCTCCTGGAAATCAAAAACTTTGGTCAAAAATCGGCTGAAGAAGTGATTGAAGCCTTGCAGCGGCGTTTGGGGATTACACTGCCTCAAGAGAAATCCGCAAAACCCAGCTAGGCGTTGACAGCAGCCATTCAGTTTTATTGGAAGTGTATAGGAAAAGAAAAAGATGCGTCACCGATGTCGTGTACCCCAACTAGGAAAGCCCGCTGATCAGCGGAAAGCTCTGCTGAGAGCTCTCGCCACTGAACTGATTCGTCACGGACGAATCACCACGACCAAAGTGCGAGCGAAAGCCGTGCGTGCGGAAGTGGAAAAAATGATTACTCTGGCTAAAAATGGCTCCTTGGCGTCCCGGCGTCAGGCGCTCGGTTATATTTACGACAAACAGTTGGTTCATTCCCTATTCGAGGGGGTTAAAGACCGCTATAGCGATCGCAATGGCGGATATACCCGTGTCCTCAGAACCGTACCTCGTCGTGGCGATAACGCGGAAATGGCCATTATCGAGTTGGTCTGATCAAAGGTTGAAGGTTAAAAGGTTGAAGGTTGAAGGTTGTTGGCGATAGCATTGCGATAGCGGCATTAGGCGCGTCAGCGTTCCCGGTTCCCCCAAGGAGCGGCGAAGGCTCAAATGAACAGTGGTTAGCGCCGGATCAGAGCTCTTCCGAGAATTCAGGTCAGGTTGAAGGTTTGAAGGTTGACCCGTCCCAAAACGCCGAGGCAACCGACAACCGATTAACCCATAACCGACAACCGGACTCTCAGCGAATTGCCCTGGTGATTCAATACCTGGGTACCCATTT
>DATNQL010001000.1:0-2744 GCA_036704025.1 Stenomitos sp. | reverse complement strand
CTTCACGCCCAGGACGCAAACTGCGAGCCATTTCCACCTGGATATGACTAACAACAAAGACATAGTCAGCTATTAATAGATTTCTGTAACGTAGCCAATGAATCCACTGCCATACTTTTGGAGGGTTTTGAATCCAGTCGCCGTAGGCATCATACCAATAGATAATTTTCTTGACCCGCCACTGAGAGAGATCGGCTGCACCATCATTGCAGTAGAGAATATAGTCAGACTTAGGTTGTTTAAGTAGCGGCTTAAGATAATTACTCACGATCCGGTCGGCTGGACGAGACCATTTATACTGGGTCAAAGTTTTTACTCTTAAAGGTATTGGTGTTAGCCAGGGTTGCAGAGCATGGGCTAATTGCGTAGTCTGATACGAAGTTGAGCGATTATCGGGCTGACCATAAAGTATGACGATAGAAGGCTTCTCCATGGTTACTGTCCTTAGATCTACTTTTCTAGCCTAGAACGGGAAGTGTTTTACTTAATTTCAAGGTTAAAGTTCGCCGTGAAAGTTACTTTTCAGAATGGGTAAGCAGTTGGTGTATATAATATCTATTTCCAGCCAAAGAAATACCAATAAAAGACCAAAAGAATATCCCTTGGACTCCCGTAAAAATGTTATTAAAAATTAACATTCCTAAGGAAGCCAAACTAATAGCACTCGCCGCATTCAAAAAGGTATCGAAGTGCATCTTCAGGGACTGGGTTATTTTAAATAAAATTAGAATAAGCCCACTAATAAAAGGAATGCCTCCTAACCAACCCATGGCAGTTAATACGTCTAGAAAGGCACTGTCTAATCCAGGTACACCCAACCCTTGACCCAAAGGTCTATAAGGGATAATGCTTAGGATTTTATTATAAGTTTCCGTCCTCGCTTTATAGCTGGTATCTTCCTGAATATTCGTAATACTTTCAACTCTTTCATTAATCACCTCAGAAAAGGGTTCAATTGTCGTAAGCGGAAAGGCAAAGATTCCTATGATCAAAACACTAAGAATTAAGCGCATCTTGAGTTTGGTATTGAGAGAGTTACTATAGATCAAAAAACCTAAAATCCACCCTCCCCAAGCGGTACGGACTAAAGTTAGCAACAAGGATAAATAACCAAATCCTGCGCCCAAAAAACGTAAAATTCCTCGATCCGCAAATGATAAGAGCAATCCTGCCATAATCGCTTGTGCGAATGGAGCGGCTGAATTCATGGTGCTAAATACGCGGAAACCTAAAGGCTCAGGCTGTCCAAATACCATCGTGCCTTCAAAAATACTAGCCAACCACAATTTATCCCATGCGGGCGCAATCAGATATTGCACGACTCCATAGATTCCCATCACTAAAACACCCCAGCGAAAAGTGCGCTGGATGTTGTTGCGATATTCTGGATAATGTTGCCAATTGGCCAGAATATGAAAACTGAATAAGATAGGCGTGATCCAGTCTAAAGACCTTAAGATAACGGTAGTGGGGCTAATCGTAAACCCCTCTGCATAAATGGCTTCAATAACATCGCTGGCTATGCCATATTTGCTATTAATAAATCCAATAAAAACAGCATACAAAACACCCGAAAGAGAGAGGACTAAAGGTAAACCCTCTCGTTTATACAACTTGGGAAAATAGCGTAAGAAGGTAACACCGGTGGCTAATGTGGCTAGAACCGGTGCTAGCAGTACTGGACTCGGATCGACAAAGCCACTGCGAAGGTCGATGAGGCGGCGCACCCAGGGTGTTAAGAACCATAGCCACCAAACAAACCCTAAGTAGAGGATAGGATAACGGCGATACAGGAAAATACTTACAACGAATGCTCCGAGAGGGAAGAGGAGGCGTAGGAGGCTGCCAGCCCCCCCTAGGATGCCCAACGCGGAAACCAGGACTAATCCCAGTATTGCCGTCCAAGCCGGAGCCGGTTGCAGTTCTAGGCGAAAGCTTCTGATAGGAAAACTCCTCGAAGACATCTTACTGTGGTTTATCAAACGTCTCGACGGTCAGAGTGCTGGGTTGAGCAGTGTCTAAAGCGCGATCGCTTTGTTGCCAGGTTTGCCAACCTTGCCAACGTCCACGAAGGCTGGCGAGCAACTTCCGTCCCGCCACGGCTCGCTCCTTCGGCAGGAATCGCAACCACTGCACAAAACCATAGGTACTGCGCGTTCCAACGAAGATAGCCCACACGAGAAAAATCAGGCGCTGTATGGGCGATAGGTAATCTACTAAAATCAGCGTTTCATTGTGAACCATATTAATTAAAGCGACTTCATTAAATTTGTATCGCTGGTCTTCGTCGAAACGCTGGGCGGGATAGTGATCGATGCCAACTTTTGGGTCGTAGATGAGTTTCCAACCCGCTCGTCTCACCGATAGGCTAAATCCCAGGTCGTTGTGTGCCTGTGCTCCCGTACCTCGCAGACGCTCATCAAATCGCAAACTGGCGATCGCCGTTCGTCGATAACTCATGTTGGCTCCCTTGAACACATCAACCTCTCGGGGTTCGCCGACACCGAAGTGATGGTCGCCAATCACCCGTCCGAACCACTGGACGCGACCTACAACCTGACGCGCCCCATCTTCCAATTCCGTACCGTGGTAAACCCAGTCCCGTCCACCAACCCCCCCCACGCGGCTATCTGCCAGAAAGTGAGCCTCAATGCGTTCTAGCCAATCGATGTGAGGTGCGGCATCGTCATCGGTAATGGCGATAATATCCCCTTTCGCGGACTCAATTCCGGCATTGAGAGCCG
>DATNQL010000999.1:0-6934 GCA_036704025.1 Stenomitos sp. | reverse complement strand
CCTCTCTCCAAACCTCTCTCCTACGAGGAGAGAGGCTTTGATTCTTACTCCCCTTCCCTCGTAGGGACCGGAGCTTTAGTGAGGAGGTTGGGGGTTAGGTTATTATGATGTACCTCACATAACGGAGAAACGCTATATTATGGGTAATTAGACGGACATGATATCAAGACTAATATGAACTACCGTTCTCTCTTGATTAGAGACCTAATTTAGCCAAAACAGATTTCGGTGAGACAATGTGCTTGTTAAGCCCCAACTTTCCAGGTTTAATTCCTAAGGCTAGTCCGATAATTTCTGTGATATAAAGAATGGGCAGATTGTAAGAAACGTTGTATTTTTTCTCGATATCCGACTGCCTCAGTTCTAGGTTCGTAGAACACAATGGACAAGCTAAAACAATACAATCTGCCCCCAGCGATTTTGCCTCATCCAAGAGCTTTTTCGTCAATTCAAAAGCTACTTCTTGCTTCGCGACCAGAATCGGTCCGCCACAGCATTTTGTCTTTGACCTAAAATCTACCACCTCCGCTCCACAAATCTGAGCCAAATTATCCATCGACATCGGGAAAACGGGTGAATCCCATCCCGTTATATCGGCGGGGCGAGTCAACAAGCAACCATAATAACAGGCAACTTTTAAACCTTGTAACGGCTTTTTAATGCGGCTGGCAATATCTACATCATGCGCTAAAACATCCACCACATTCCTCACTCGAATGTTGTAGTCGGAAACCGATAGTCCCATCTCCGAAAGGATGGTGTTGATTCTATCTTTTTCTGTTTCGTTTTCTAATGCCTTAGCTGCACGGGCAGACTTATTGTAACAACCGGAACAAGAGGCCAAAAGATCGAGATTTTGCTTTTGAGCTAAAGCGACATTTCTAGCCGCCAAAGCCATCCCTACATCATGAGAAACGCCCGCCGCTACGGAACCGCCACAACACGACCAATCCTGAAGTTCCTCTAGCTCAATTCCCAGTTCTTGCATC
This sequence comes from Stenomitos sp., assembly GCA_036704025.1. GTDB lineage: Bacteria > Cyanobacteriota > Cyanobacteriia > Cyanobacteriales > Coleofasciculaceae > Allocoleopsis. The sequence continues at coordinate 5,945 of DATNQL010000999.1, read as the reverse complement.
ACCACCTTGGTGGATAGATCGAACTCCCTGGCAGTGGTATGGAGGCTACATCCGGGATAGTAAGAATACTTCATTTTTTGCCTGCCTTTGCTAATGCTTGACTAAACGTTGTGGGGTCTTTAATCTTGGCAGGGAATGGCGACATCTTGCCTTTCAAGGCTAACTTGATGCCCAATTCGGCTTGTTCCAGCATTGCTGTCATGCCGCCATACTTCTGCATTAATTCCGGTTCAAACAGGATGCCTCGTTTCTGAACTAACTCCACAAAGATTTGATTGAATCGGGTAGAATCGTTCTCGATGCCTTGACGAATTGCGATCGCCTTCACGGCTTCAATCACATCGGACGGACGAACCCCACGCGGACATCTAGAGGTACAGATGTAACAAGAGCTACACAACCACAACATGTTACTTTTAATTACCTTTTCCCATTCCCCCCGTTGCACCATTAACACTAGGGTTCTGGGCGACATGTCCATCAAGTCAATATTGGTACAGCCTCCGCTACAGGTACCGCACTGCATACAACTGGCGATCGCTGCACCATCACCCCCTTCAGCGATTACTTGATCGAGAAACTCCCGATTCATTTTGTCGCCGTCTAGCTGGCGATCGGCTTTCATGCCAAAAAAACATTTTTTTGTTTTCGTTGCCATTGTTTTAGACCTTATTGAAGTGAAACTGCCATTTCAGCAACGGCTGATTGCCCATTTTGAGAACTAGCTGCCGCACTAGCCAGAAAACAGGCAATTTCAGCGTCTGCCGATCGCCCATCAGTAATGGATTCCACAATGGCTTTGGGTCCCGTCGCCGTCCCCGCTAGAAAAATCCCTTTCCTCGGAGAAGCATTATTAGAATATTGCTGATGAGCAGTGGTGTAGAAGCGATCAACACCAACTTCGAGATTGGCAACTTCTGCCAAATCAGAATTTCCGCACATCCCCACCATTAACACCAAAAGGTCAACACTCAACCTCATGGGTTTTGCCGTTAACGTATCTTCTAATCGCAACAATAAGCTGCCATCATTTTTCTCATTAGCCTCAGAAAGCCGCCCCCGAATAAACTGAACGCCATACTGTTCTTGAGAAGTTCGGTACAGTTCCTCATAACCGCGACCAAACACCCGAATATCCATATAAAGGCAGTAAATTTCGCAATCGGGAATCAGTTCTTTCACTTCGATCGCAACTTTAATGGCATTAGTACAGCAAACTCGCGAACAGTAATTATTGTTCACCTTTTCATCGCGAGAACCCACACAGTGAACCATCGCCACTTTCTTCGGCATTTTGCCCGATCTAGTTTTAACACTTCGAGCTTTCAGCATTGCATCCAGTTCTACCGAAGTGATGGAATTATCGTAGATTCCGTATCCATACTCCTCTTTAAAGGAAGCATCAAAATGTTTAAATCCAGTGGAAACAAGAATTGCATCGGCATCAATTTCTTCACCTGTAGAGGTGGTGACTTTAAAATTAGGTGCTGAACCTTCAATCCGAGTCACGGTAGAATTATTTAAAATTCTTGTTTCATTCAGCTCTTCCTTCAGCTTGCCGATAATTTCAGATGCATCGGTAAAATCAGGAAACACTTTATACCACTTCTTTAAATGCCCTCCCAGCTCTGCTTCTTTCTCAATCAAAACTACATTGTGCCCTAACTCCCTGAGTTTTCCCGCAGCAGACATTCCAGCAGGACCGCCCCCGATTACAACTACGTTTTTGCTCATGGCTTTTATGGTTTATGTTGATTAATTTGTAATTTTCAACTAATTTCTAATCGCTCCCCCTTAATCAAGGAGGTTTTGACTGAATTCTCTCCCCTTGTTCAGGGAGTGGGGCGATCTAAAAAGGTCTTCTGCGTTCTTCAGGTGTTTTGGATTTGTCGTAAGGAATGCCGATTTTATCTAGCAACGGCTCGATTGGAACGGCTTTTGCATTCAGTCCGCAATCCTTGAACGGGTCATATCCTAACAGCAACCCCGTCAGTTGTGCATAGTCTAGAATGCAAACATTAAACTCTTCTTCCAAAACTTCCTTAATCGTTCCTTGCTCGGCATCCAAAAACGCCGTGCATCCTGGACAGTTGGTGAGGATTAGGTTGCAGTCTGGGTGCGTTTCTTTCAAACTCTTTAATTTTTTGTAGACGCTGCTAGCCGTGTAGCCTCTATTTTCGGGAAAAGCACATTGCCGGAAACCCATACCGCAGCAATGTCTGCGTTCGGGATAATCAACGACTTCAGCCCCATACGCTTGCAGCATCCCTACTAAAATTTGGGGATGTTCAGCCCCACCCATACATTCATCGGGAAAAATCTTGGCGTAGTGGCATCCGACGTGTTCCGTTGCTTTGATGCCCTTGAGAGTATATTTTAGTTTAGCTGCCAGTTTATCTCGATTGGCAAAGAACACATCGGAAGCATGGACAACTGAGGGTCTTCCCCCTGAAACATGAGGAATCCAAAAGTCTCGTCCGGTAGTTTCTTTTAATGTTTTTTCCGTGTACTCTCTCAACTCCGGTTCCTCTTCCCAGAGTTTGATCATTTCTGTGTAATTGGCAAAGGAGGTGACGCAGAATGAAAAGAGATGATCCACGCCTAGGTCGTGATGAGCAATAGAAAAGTTTCTCGCCGCCATCACCATCTGCGTTTCAAAGTTTGACACATCTCCGTGATAGCCAATGGCTCCACAGGAGGTATGCCCTGGAGATTCCCGCAGCTCCATGCCCAAATCATTTTTCAAGACTTTATAAGCAATGCCTTCTGTGCAAGGAGTGGCACTTTGGATAAAACAACTGCGAAAGCATCCCCACAACTTTCCACCGGGTTCGTCTACAGTTGGTACGTGCTTCTGGTGTCTTTCCCAAGCCTTGTTTTTGCCGTCTAACTTCATGCTTTTTCCCCTTATTTGTTTTCTTGAATTTCGTAGTTGGTGCTATCACCCGTTTCTAGCCAGGTTTGCCAGTATTTTTCTACTTCTTCTTTGCTACCAAGTTTCTTTTCCATGCCTTTTTCAACCGCATCCATTAAAGACATTGCGCCTGTAGCTCGATAAATTTCCCGCACTTCTTCCATGTCTTTTTCGGGAACAACTCGGTGTGAACCTGGGCTATTTTCCAGATTCATTGGCACGTCCCACCATTCCCGCATTTCGGCCATGTGTTCGTAATAGTATTCCCAGTTTTCACCCAGTTCGGGAAAATGTGCAGGAGTAATATTTTCTGCGAGTAAGGTATAGCCTCGTTTCAGCATATTTTCCCCAAATACTCGCTTGGCGAACAATTGCTGTCTGCCTTTTTCTGACTCTGCAAAGTAACCGTAACGAATAGAAAGTCGGCGCAGGGCAAGAACAACTGAGGCCGTATTGTTGCCTCTCGGACATCTCGTTTTACAGGAATAGCACTGCCCGCAATACCAAATTTTGTCTGACTTCAGTAACTCCTCAATCAATTCGTCATCTTCTGATTGAACAAGGTTCATCACCTCTCTCGGAGAGTATTCATTAAACTCTGCTGCCGGACAAACCGCTGTACACACACCACAATTCAGGCAGGCATTCATTCCGTGCTGATACAAAATGTCTTGTTTGAGTTCGTTAAATAATTTGCCCATTGCTAAACCCCTTCAGTGGTATCCCTGAGTTACGTCAGTTCAAATCTGTGATGGTTGTATAACTATATGGTTATTTATCTGCGGGGATCAATCAGCAAATATACTTAGATGAAGTATTATCCTCTCTAAGAGTGAGTAAAATTTTATGTTGCACACTCTCAGCCTGTTGACTGTGTCAAAATCTTTGAGATGACGGAGTTAATGCGGCAAATAGCCCATAATTGAGACTATTTTTCAGTAAGTCAATCGGTTTCCCCGATAATTGAGACAAGACTTGTATTACTAACCGAATAAATTCATGACATTATCAGAGTTAAACGTGGGCGATGTTGCGATTGTGGAGCAAGTGAATCTCGGTCGGCATGGTGGCGAATTAGCCAATCGACTGGCAGCACTAGGGGTGGTTTCCAGCAAACCCATTCAAGTACTACGGAGAGCAAGGTTGGGTGGCCCGTTGCATATCCGAGTGGGGTTAACCACAGAAATTGCGCTTCGCACTCGTGAGGCAGAGATGGTACAAGTTCGTCTGCTGAATGTGGGAGCCTGAGGTGAGAGGATGGGATGTCATGCCGGTGCGATCGCAACTAGAACCCCAAATGCCGTAAAGCGAGTTGTCTTAATTGGGATGCCCAATTGCGGGAAATCGACACTGTTTAATCGCATCACGGGGGCGTCTGCTTTTGTGGGAAACTGGTCAGGCGTGACGGTGGATCTACTGCAAGCATCCATCCCCATCCAGGGACAGCTTGTTGAGTTTGTCGATTTACCGGGTATCTACGACCTCAATAGTTTTTCCGATGATGAGAAAGTCGTCAGCTATTTTTTAGAAACCTTTCCGATCGATTTAGTATTGCTTGTCCTCAATGCCACGCAAATCGATCGCCAAATTCGTCTGCCGTTGCAACTCAAAGCATTGGGATTACCATCGCTCACACTATTAAACATGGGAGATGAAGCGCAACGCTACGGGATTGAGATTCAAACAGAGGAACTGTCTCAACGACTGGAGATGCCCGTTTTTCTGCTCAGTGCTAAACATGGAAAGGGTTTTGGCAGAGTACAACAAGCGATCGCAAAAGCGCTAGACACTCACTCGCCATCTTATACCGTTAATAACCTCAAAGAGTGCCTGTCAACAGCAGACCCGATAACCCCAGAGGCAATGACGGCAATGCTGCAAGGGATTGTCACGTTCCCATCCAATTTGCAACAATCGCTCACCGCTCGACTCGATCAAATTTTACTGCACCCAGTCGCCGGATTACCCATTTTTTTCCTAGGGATGTTTCTGGTGTTCTGCCTGATTTGGACAGTGGGGTTGCCGTCTCAAGATATCATGGGACTTCTGACTCAAGGGTTTCAGAACGCTGTACTTGAGCCACTGATTCAGCCCTTTCCTCGTTTACTTCAGGACTTGCTGATTAATGGTATTTGGAATGGCGTCTCTACAGTTGCGTCCTTTGTCCCTCTAATCTTCCTGTTCTTTGTGATGATGGCAATCTTGGAAGATAGCGGTTATCTGTCCCGTTCCGCCTATTTAATGGATGCCTTGATGGCACGGTTGGGATTGGATGGACGCAGTTTTGTCATGCAGATTATGGGGTTCGGCTGTAATGTACCAGCCTTAATGGGAACCCGAATTTTGCGATCGCGATCATTGCGTTTGTTGACGATGCTGATTATTCCCTTCTCGGTGTGTTCAGCCCGGTTACAGGTATTTGTGTTTATTATTGCAGCTATTTTCCCAGGGATATGGGGCGCGATCGCATTATTTTCTCTCTATCTCCTCAGTTTTATCGTGGCGCTCATGACTGCCGTCTTGCTGCGGGGCGTATTCAAAAATGATGAACCCTTTGTACTCGAACTCCCCCCCTATCGCTTCCCTACAATCCAACACATTTTTGTGAGAAGTTGGGGCGAAGTACGAGAATTTCTTACCCGTGCCTCTGGTTTTATTCTCTTTGGCTGTCTAGCGGTTTGGACACTCACCAATTTACCGATAGGAGCTACCGGATTAGCAACCCTGGGCGGACAGATTGGGCAATGGCTTAGTCCAATTATGCAACCGATTGGGATTGACCCTTATCTCACTCTGGCATTAATTTTTGGGGTGATTGCGAAAGAAGTAGTAGTTGGTTCATTATCCGTTATCTATGGCTTGAATTCAACGTTAGTGAGTCAGCACCTGGCGGCAACAGTGACACCTGCACAAGGCTATAGTTTCTGTATTTTTTGTCTATTATACCTGCCTTGCCTCACGACAACTGTGACGCTATTGAATGAATCAAAGTCCTGGAAATTTACCCTATTCGCGGCAGGATTTTCGCTCC
>DATNQL010000998.1:0-12427 GCA_036704025.1 Stenomitos sp. | reverse complement strand
TGATTCCCGAGTTAGGCTCCGGTGGTCAACCCGATTTAATCTGCCGAGCTTGGTCGCACTTCTGTAGTTAGCCAACTGCGGACGGGAACCCACTAACAAGCCGATCACACATCAAGTCTACTGCTTGTTGAGGAGCCGAATCTGCCTTTTCGTAGCTCGCTTTTAGTTTCGATTATTAACCAAAAGCTTCTAACAAGATTATAATCTCTACTCTTAGCTCCTTTCAAGTTTTAATTCTTAACAAATAAAAATTTTTTTGGATATATAATTAACTAAGCTATCGAGAGAACACCCTAACGAATATAGCTGGAGAGACAGCTTGCCAAAGAACAACGCCAAGGTAAAGCCAGCGCTTAGGAACTCGGAGCCACTTCAACAGTTGGATGACATAGACCGACAACTCTTGTACCTCTTACAAGAGAACAGCCGAATCAGCAGCGCCGAATTGGCTCGTCACGTTAATCTATCAGCGCCGGGACTGCAAAAAAGACTGAGAAAGCTGGAAGAAAATGGCGTCATTGGACGCTACGTTACTTTAGTCAATCGCGAGGCTCTGGGTTTGGATCTGCTTTGTTTCGCGCAGGTTACCCTTGCCCACCATCAGCCCGAATGCGTTGGGCAGTTTTGCGATCGCGTAAAGGGACTGCCGGAAGTCCTCGAATGCCACCATCTCAGCGGCGAATTTGACTACTTATTGAAGGTGGTCGTCGCCAACCACCAGCACCTGGAAAAATTCCTATCTGACAAAATCACTCGTATCCCAGGTGTAGACCGAATTCGGACGAGTATCGTCCTCAATGAAGTCAAGGCTTCAACCTCACTGCCATTGGATTCAGCAGAGGAAAGGAAGTGAAATCCAATGCTCACATCGGTAAAAGCACTTCTCTCATCAGTTGTAGACTACGCCGGACTTTTTCCTCCAGCAAAGCTCGACATGGAAGAAGCAATGTCGAATTACGCTCGATACCAAACGACTCCCTACAGTTGGATGCTGGGTCATTTTGTGGTGCCTGCATCTCGTTTGGACGAATTGGAAGAACTGCTGCCAAGATTCACATTGAAGCAGTGGTCGCTCAGCGCGATCATATCGCCAGATGTGGAGTTAGAACTCGATTGGCTGCATTCGCTCCACAAGCACAATCAGATAGCGATCGCAGCCCTTGAATTTCCTCCTCTTCCACCCATAGAAATCGAGAAAGTGTTCCCTCGTCTCCCTCCTGACGTTGATTCCTTTTTTGAAATTCCTCTCCAGGGAGACATAGATGCCTATCTCGTTGCCCTGCAACAAACTGGAGCCTCGGCTAAAGTCCGAACTGGAGGTATAACTGCTGAGGCATTTCCTAACACAGCACAACTGTGTCAGTTCATTGTTGCTTGTGCTAAAGCCCAAGTTCCATTTAAGGCAACCGCAGGTTTGCATCACGCCTTACCAGCCAACTATCGCTTGACATACGAGCCAGATAGCCCTTCGAGTCATATGCATGGCTTCCTGAATGTTGTTATTTCGGCAGCACTTGTTTATTTGCAGAAAGTAACGCCGGAAGAAGCACTAGAAGTACTTCAGGCGTCCTCCATTGAAGGTTTGCAATTGAATGCAGATGGTATCACTTGGCGCGTGAAGTCTAGCTATCCTGTGGAGAATCGCTACCTAAACCTTGCAGAGATTGAAGAAGTTCGGAAACGTTTCTTCCGTTCCTTCGGTTCCTGCTCATTTCAAGAACCCATAGACGACCTCAAGGAGCTCAAGCTACTATGAGCCGTTCAATTAATGCCACCCACGATCCGAGTTTGCACAGTTGGGTAGAGTCGGCGAATCAAAACGACACCGATTTCCCCATCCAGAATCTTCCGTTTGGCGTGTTTCGCCTTCGAGGTAGCGCTGAACCCGCACGAATTGGTGTTGCGATCGGAGACCAAATTCTAGATTTGGTCACCTGTTGCCAAGCCGGATTGCTTCAGGAACTCCCGGAGAAGCTGCAAGAGGCATGTGCAGCGCCCAACTTGAATCCATTGATGGCGATGGGGAGTGAGGCTTTGTCAGGATTGCGTCGTTGCTTAAGTGAACTGTTGCGATACGACGAGCAAAGCCCTCCTCCAGAACGAGAAATCCTCCTCCCCATGTCCGAGGCTGAGCTTTTGTTACCCGCCGCGATCGGTGACTACACAGACTTCTATGCCTCAATTTTTCACGCCACCAATGTTGGGAAGTTGTTCCGCCCCGATAATCCGTTGCTCCCCAACTACAAGTACGTACCCATCGCTTATCATGGACGCGCTTCGTCAATTTTGCCTAGCGGTACCTCGATCAAGCGCCCAACGGGTCAGAGAAAGGCTCCTGATGAGTCCGTTCCTAGTTTCGGTGCTTCACAGCTTCTGGACTACGAGTCGGAAGTCGGGTTCTTCGTTGGTGTCGGTAATGAGCTAGGGCAGCCGATCGCGATCGATCGCGCTGAGGAACACATATTCGGGCTTTGTCTGGTTAATGACTGGTCGGCACGAGATATCCAAGCCTGGGAGTACCAGCCTCTTGGGCCCTTCCTGTCTAAAAGCTTCGCAACTATGGTTTCTCCTTGGGTGGTTACCCTAGAAGCTCTAGCTCCCTTCCGTTGTCCTGCGTTTCAGCGTGCACAGGGAGATCCACTGCCACTGCCCTATCTCTCCTCGTCGCTTGATGCTAGGTCGGGTGGCATCGACCTCACGGTTGAAGTGCTGTTGCGATCGGCACAAATGCGCGAGGAAGGTAGAGTACCGTTTCACCTCAGCCATGCGTCTTTCAAGCAGATGTACTGGACATTGGCGCAAATGCTCACCCACCACACGAGTAATGGTTGCAATCTCCGCCCCGGCGATCTACTAGCTAGTGGAACCGTTTCTGGTGCCGAGGCTGGTTCGCAAGGCTGTTTGCTCGAAATTACCCAACGTGGCTCGAAGCCGATCGAACTGCCAACCGGTGAAGTGCGTTCCTTCCTATGCGATGGAGATGAGGTCATCCTTCGTGGATACTGTGCGAAAGAAGGCTACGCCAAAGTGGGTTTTGGAGAGTGTCGGAGCCTAGTCCTCCTAGCTGAATAATCCCTTGATTTGAGGGAGACTACTCGTGCGTCCATACTTTACTTTTTTTTAACTGATGACACGCCCTTATCCTGAGCTGAGTCACCTCTACGCCTATCTTTGAACACAATTTCCGTCCTATTGCCCCTTACAGAGGAGGTGGAGGGGGAAGGCTAGGAATCGATAAAGGAGGAATATCACTGCTGGGTGTTAGAGGGGTATTACTGCTGGGTGTAGGGGCAATATCACTGCTCGGTGTAGGAGGAACAGAGGGATTAGCGGGAGCTAAGCTGGGTGGAGATGGGGCAGAACAATCGATGAATTGAGAAAGCTTAACGTTTTCCCTGGCGAGAACTTGTACTCGCGCACGGTACAGATTGATTGGCGATCGATATTGAGGGTCTGCCGCCCGCTTCATCTGATCGAGAATTTCCAGCGCTTGACCCCAATTTTGGCTGCATAAAGCTTGCCGTAGCTGAGCATTAAGGTCCGTTTGAGAGAAGCCGAGATGAGAAGATGTTAGGAGAAAAAATCCTAGTGTGGTTAATCCTATTAACGCCAAGCCATGATTCAATCTCATCATTATAATTATCCTCTTAAGCCTTATTAAACATTGTTTTTTTGTCTACCAAAGAACACATCATAAAATATTGCCTGATCAATAATGCGTGAGACCCCTAAAAATCGTCGATTAAACCTGCAATGGGTCAATCGAGCGGCCCTACTTCGGTTAATGATTCTCGCTATGATTTTGAGTATTCTCATTAGCTGGGGATGGTTCGCCATGATTCAAATGCCAGGAGAAAGCTTTCGGGGAGCTTTGCCGCCGTTGACTCCCCAGGAAGTCACACTCAGAAACACCCTGAGACAAGATTTGGAGAAGCTAGCTGGTGAAATTGGACAACGCCATTACCTAAGCTACAAAGATTTGACCGCTGCTGCGGATTTCCTGAAATCCTCTTTGGCTCAGGCGGGATATCAAGTACAACAACAGGGATATACGGTTGACAGCCAAACTTACTATAATCTTGAAGTCGAAATTCCCGGTACTGACCGAGCTGATGAAATTGTGATTGTGGGTGGTCATTATGACTCAGTGTTTGGTAGCCCTGGAGCCAATGATAATGGTACGGGTGCTGTTGCGACATTGGAGTTGGCGCGTCTGTTTGCGGGTAAAAAACCGTCCCGGACTTTACGATTTGTCGAGTTTGTCAATGAAGAACCTCCGTTTTTCTGGACAGAAAATATGGGTAGTATCGTTTATGCCAAACGCTGCAAACAGCGCCAAGAAAAAGTGGTTGCCATGCTGAGTCTGGAAACCATGGGTTACTACTCCGACAAGATTGGTAGCCAGAATTATCCCGCTCCCCTCTCGGCGTTTTATCCATTACAAGGAAACTTTATCGCCTTTATTGGTAATACGGCTTCTGGGGGATTGGTGAGAGAGGTGATGGCTTCTTTCCGCCGTCATACCCAATTCCCGTCCGAGGGTGCCGCACTTCCGGGTTTTGTGACTGGTGTGGGGTGGTCAGACCATTGGTCGTTTTGGCAGCAGGGTTATCCAGGTTTGATGATTACGGATACAGCTCCGTTTCGTTATCCTTATTATCACACCTTAGATGATACCCCTGATAAAGTAGACTATGATCGCTTCGCACGGGTGGTTGCCGGTTTGGAACGTGCGATCGCAGATTTATCGGGTTTGAGTCAACCTCAGCCGTAAACGAACCAGTTCCATCAACTACCAGGACTATTGGCTATGTTCAATTCGCCAAAGATATCCCTGTTCGTAAATCGGTTGTAATTTGTAGTGCTGTTTCTGCTCAAGTTCTTCTCGTAATTGTTGAGACGGTCGATACAAGAACGTATCGCTGAAACCGCTAGGAATTTCCGGGCTATTCGGATCGATTCGCTGAAACTTAACTTGAGGTGCAGCTAAATAGCTTAAACCCATTAAACGAATGGGGTCTTCAACAATCACAACGGGAGCAACCGAGCGATTAATAATTTGACAAACTTGGGGTTCATAGTAGCTACTATATTTAATCCACCATGTCTCAGCTTGAGAACTGATGACGCAGGATAAAATTCCGATTGAAATCAAGAAGATGAGCAGAAGTTGCCAGAGCTGCTTTTGCCATTTTTGAAGCGATTTATTAGTAATTTTAACCGTCAAAAAGTAAGCTACTGCAATCTGAATTCCTATATAACAGGGAATTAAGTATCGACCAACAGTCGAACGCTGCCCCTGAAAGACTAAATCGGGCAGTAATAAAAAGAGAACTTCTGTACCAATCAAAGAAAAGATAAATATCCAAACTCGTTTTGGAGTTTGACGATACAAAAAATAAAGGGAATATCCCACCAAAATTACAATTAGTAAAACAAGATAGGTGGATAAACTTGTCCACTGAAGCTGCACATCATTGCAACGCAACTGAGATCCATCGTCAAAACAAACATCAAAAAGTTGCTGGCGGTAGTCGATTTGGGCATCAAAAAATAGGGAGCTAATGTTGAGTATCCAGCGTTGGGGAATCGTAAAAAAAGGCACCTTTCTAGCGGTGTATCCTCCACCTCCAAACTTCTCCGCAACCAGCAACCACGGCAGACCGATCAGTATACCGCCAAAGCAGGCTAGAAAATAAGCCCTAAAGGTTTTACCTCGAAGGATACCTTTGATTGCGGTGATATAGATGCCGTGGGCAATCTGCACAAATAGAGCAAAATAATGGGTGTAAAATCCTAGCGCGACTGTGGCTCCATATATCACCCAACCGAGCTTACTCTTTTGTCGCATCGCCCACAACAGTGAGGCACTAGACAGTAAAATAGTGACAGTCCACATGCTATATTGGCGTGCTTCCTGTGCATACAGAATGTGAAATGGGGAGACAGCCATGAGAGCGATCGCCACCCATCCTACTGATGGCGATTCAAACAGTTCTAAACACAGCCAATAGAGACAAGGCAATGCCAAAATACTGAAGACAGCGGATAAGCTTCGGATGACCCAGACGGAACTACCAAATGTCATCGCCCAAAGGCGGACAAGCGGGATATAAAGCGGCGGGTGAACGTCTTCAATCAGCGAATCGAGTACATTTCCCCAGTTCTTTTCAGGTGTAAATCGCTGATACTTCTGCCACTCTGGACTGGCGATCGCACGATTTGTAACTTGCTTGAGCAACTCCGCTTTGGTGTAGCCAGAAATGCGAAGAGAGGTGTAAACCTCATCATTCCAGTAGTTTTTTCGGTCTAAATTGTAAAATCGAAAAAATATTCCCAGTAGCAATAAGACTACAAGGAAATACCGAAACCAGGGAATGTATCGTGGGCGACTTTCAATCACTCGCTTGGGCTGATTTGCCATGCCGTCTTGTCCTTGTCTATATCAGAAATGACATCCCAGAAAACTCCGTCTTTGGGCTGGTAATTACTATCATTTCTGCCAAATCACCAACAGGACGCCACAGATAATCAAACCTAAGCCTACAGAGCGACTCAAGGGAATCGCTTCTTGAAAGAAAAAGTAACCCATCATGACTGAAAAAATATAAATTAAAGCCGCAGACGGTCCAGCGACGCTGAGATTGACCCGCGTGAGCAGTAAAATATAAACTAAAGCTCCAATCCCGTAGAAGCATAAACCGACTAGCAGTTCTGGTGTCATGAACACAGCCAAAAGATGACCGAGCCAATTGGTCGCGTTGACTTTTCCGAGTCGCACTGCCCCCAATTTCAGGCACAATTGTCCGGCAGCACTGGTAAAAATGGCGAATAAAAAAAGTCCAAATTCTTTTAAGGTCACAAAAATAGCAGGAGTACGAGTTTTTCAGTCTCTTAGTTTACATGGGTTAGAGACGTTGCCCAGATTTGCTAATACAATAACCTCCGTAGCCTTAATTTAGATGGTTATGACGAGTTTTACTCACTCTCCTTACACACAAGAGCAAATCACCGCTTGGTTACGAGGTTTATTCACGGTTGCTTGGGCCGATGGTCATTTTGACCCTGAAGAGCAAGAGATATTAGCACAAATTGCTCAAGAGGAACTCGAGCCGACTACAGATTGGCAGTCGTTAGATGAGCCAATTAAATCTGAGGAACTCGTAGCGGCTTTAGGTAAAAATACGACAACGGCAGAAAATTTTTTAAGAACGGCTGTGATGGTAGCTTTGGCGGATGGCGTATATTCCGCTACAGAAGCGAGCGTGCTTCAAGACTTTTGCAAGGCGTTGGAGTTGAGAGCGGACGTACTCGACGCCTTAGAGATTACCCTGTTCGACAACCGTCTGGTCAGTCCGTCGGCTGACTTAGCGCATGATCATGCTCAGCAACCGGGAATGTCACCTCACCCTCATTCGGATGTGCTGCAACCCGTCCGAAACTGGCTAGATGGCATGGAAATGCATGACCCACGCGTGGCCCGATTTATCTGCAAAATGATTCCGCCGCAGTGTCCGTTTGAACGAGATGTGACGCTATTTGGTCACAAAATTGTCCACATTCCGCCGATGTGCAAGCTCAATCCGCTCTATGAGCAATTAGTCGGTTTGCGCTTCCGGGCGTTATCCTATCTCGCGGATGACATTGGTGAAGATATTTCGCCCTATTGTTAAAGAGTTAGGAGTTAAACCGTTGAAGATGGAAATTTAAGGTTCAACCCCTAACTTTCAACGGGCTAGCCTGCTAATCTGTAACCCTTCACAACAAACGAACTATGCAATTTATCGATCAAGCCGAAGTTGAAGTAGAAGCCGGGAAGGGCGGCGATGGAATCGTTGCGTTTCGGCGGGAGAAGTATGTGCCTGCGGGAGGGCCGTCTGGTGGCAATGGGGGACGCGGTGGCGATGTGATCTTAAGGGCGGTAGAGAACCTACAAACGCTGCTGGATTTCCGGTATGCTCATCGATTTGAAGCCGAAAATGGCGGACGAGGAGGCCCCAATAATCGCACCGGGGCAGATGGCAAGGATCGCACAATTCAAGTTCCCTGCGGCACGATGGTCTATGATGCCGATACGGATGAAGTCCTGGTAGATTTAGTGCAACCGGGACAAACGTTTTGTGTGGCAAAAGGTGGTAAAGGAGGCTTGGGGAATCAGCACTTCCTGAGCAATCGCAACCGAGCACCGGAGTATGCTTTACCTGGACTTGCGGGAGAACATCGCCGCTTGCGAATGGAGTTGAAGCTGTTAGCGGAGGTGGGTATTATTGGTCTGCCCAATGCTGGCAAGTCTACCCTAATTGCGTCACTTTCCGCCGCACGACCGAAGATTGCTGACTATCCTTTTACCACCCTAGTGCCGAATTTGGGTGTTGTGCGTAAACCCAATGGGGATGGCACGGTTTTTGCGGATATTCCTGGGTTAATTGAGGGGGCACATCTGGGGACGGGATTGGGGCATGATTTCTTGCGTCACATTGAGCGTACTCGTTTGTTACTGCATTTGATTGATGCGACAGCCGATGACCCGATTGGCAATTATCATACAATTCAGCAAGAGTTACATGCTTATGGCAGAGGGTTGGCAGAACGTCCTCAAATTCTGGCTCTCAATAAGGTCGATGCGATTGATTCGGAAACGGCAGAGGCTTTGGCAATTCAGTTGAATCAGTTGACTCAGGTGCCTGTTTTTCAGATTTCAGCGGTGGCTCAAATGGGTTTAGAGGCTCTGTTGCCTAAAATCTGGCAGTCTCTGGAGCAGTTGACGGCAACGGAGTTACCGAGTTTGGCTTGATTTTGCCTGGGAGTATGGGTTGGATGTGGGGGTGAGTTGATGGAAGGGCTGGACATCATGGTTTTTAACGAACCACCCTAGGCGCAGAGAACCCACAGAGGAGGCTTGTCTTTCTGGTTGGCTGGTTGAGCGAAGTTTTTTTTAGTCGGTCTAGTTCTATTGATTCCCTGGTTACGGTAACATCGGTTTGGTTTCTAGATAGATCTGAGTAGACAACCTTTGCCAAGCGTTCCCGTTCCCCGGATGGTTCCCAAAGGGTAGCTTGCGGAAGCAGGCTACCAGTAAGTATTTTGCAGAATTTCACTCTTGTTCAATCCCACCATGGCTATCTGGGTTGAGGGACGAAACCCAACCCAAATACTGAAAGTATTCTATTCCCCACTTTTCGGACTCTGGGTTAGAGCTTGGATGCTGAGTGAAGGTTTAATCTGGGCAACCCTCGGATTATAGCGCCTGGAATTATACACTTAATTTTTATTCGTGTCAGTCATATAGTGTTACTTTTTCAGAAAATTCATTGATTTCATATTTAATTAAAGAAAACCATGAACATGCGCCTCTATCTGTAGACAGATATTTGGCTTACCTATAAATTCTTTATTGAACTGTAAAAGACACTGAACTTGAGGTAGAGCTGACTTGAATATAGATTTTTAGGCGTCCTGACAGATGGCGTTTATGAGCGACTAGTGAGCAACTGGGAATGAGAGATCTGAAAATGGGAAGTTTTCCTAGTTTGAACGCTACTCGTAATAGTCAGCACGCATCTCCTTAGCAATACCTTTAATAACTCTATGTCTATTTTTTAATTGAAGCCTGAATGAGGTTTCAATCTGATTTTGTCTGGCTGTATTGATCAGCCTTCATTTAAAAACTCGTCCTCACACAAAATATGAACCATCTATCGATAAAGCCTACAGAAATTAACGCTGGAAAAAATAGTTTAAAAAACGGAGCCAATCTGATGTTGAACCTTACAGAAACGATGAACTTGACTACCGAGAATCTAGCCATCATCAATCCAAGAATTGAGGATTATCTAACCTTAATCAAAGGTGCGATCGCAGGTACCCAAGTTACAGCTCGGATGGCAAATGTCTTAGTGGTTTTCGATAGTCGTGTGCAGGAGCTGGAGCTTCTGTATGATGCGATCGCTCCAGGTGTGGTGGGCTATACGATTGATTCCCAAGAGGATGCGCTAGAGGTAATAACGCGATTGCTTACGCAGACAGGGGCGCAGAGGTTGGCAGTTGTGGCTCACGGGGAACCGGGAGTAGTGCAGATTGGGGCGCAGCCACTGAATGGGGAGCAGTTGCAGGCAAAGGCTCACTTACTGCAAGAGTGGGGGGTTGAAGAGATTGCCCTGTATAGCTGTGAAGTTGGGGCAGATGCTCAGTTTGTGGCAGAACTAGAAGCGCTAACCGGCGCAATAGTTGCGGCTGCTTCTGGGAAAGTTGGTGCATTAGCTAAGGGTGGAAGTTGGAGTATCGGGCAAAACTCAACAACAGCTTATTTCAATAACCTTGCTCTGGCAGATTATTCCGATGTCCTTGCAGTTATCAATGGGGACGCAAATAACAATACCCTCAATGGCGCTGGTGAAAATGACCTACTGAATGGTGGTGCTGGCAACGACACCCTCAATGGCGGTAGTGGTAATGACATTCTGCAAGGAGGAATAGGTGCTGACACCATGACTGGTGGGACTGGCACTGATTCCTTTTATATGGCACCAGGGGACTCAGTACTCACTATTGGCGGTTCTGGAAATAGTGGAACCATTTCAGGCTTTGACGTTATTACAGATTTCTCACTGGCTACGGCTTCCAGCCTGAGTGAACTTCTGCGTGTGTCGTCAAGTCCCACTATTATTGCTAACACCACGGGGAATGGTGTTGATGGTAACAATTCGACTTTAACAATTGGTGGTAGCCAAGTTACTGCTCACAAAATCATCAATGGCATTATTACATTTAGTACCGCCACCGGTTCTAGCTTTAATAGTGGCCTAATAACCATTGACTCTACTGCCAAACTCGCCGCAGTTGTTCAGTATCTCCAAGCCAACGACCTTGGTAATGCTGGAGCAACGGTAGCATTTACAGCTAACATCTCTGGGGCACGTACCTATTTATATTCTCAAGGTACTGGTAATGGTAACAATAATGATCAAGATGTTTTGATTGAACTACAAGGTGTAAGTGCAACTCAGCTCTCAACGACAAATTCCCAAACAGCTGGATTGCTCTACCTCGCAAGTAATCTGGCACCCGTAGCCACCGCAGGCAGTACCTTCGCCTATACCGAAAATGCCGCAGCCGCAGCTATAGATACAACCATTACCCTCGCCGATGTTGATTCTACAAACTTGACAGGTGCAACCGTCACTATCAGCAATGGTTTCACCACAGGCGACATCCTCAGTTTTACTAATCAAAATGGTATTACCGGCAGCTACAACAGCAGCACAGGAGTTCTGACCCTTACTGGTTCAGCAACGGTTGCCAACTACCAAGCTGCCCTACGTTCTATCACTTTCTCATCTTCCAGTGACAACCCCACAGCTACCAGTACTTCACGTACTATCTCTTGGCAAGTCAACGATGGTTCTGGACAAAACAACAACAACCTATCCACCGCTGTCACTAGCACCATTAACATCACTGCCATCAACGATGCCCCAGTACTAGGGAGTGCAGCCTCTGGTAGTTTGTCCTACACAGAAAATGCGGCAGCTACTATCATCAGTTCTACAGGTTTAGGAATTGCCGAGCCAGATAACACCACGATCCAATCGGCAACTATTCAAATCACAGGTAATTTCCAAACGGGTCAAGATGTACTGAGTATCAGTGGTAGCCTTCCCAGTGGAATTACAGCCGGAAGTTTCAATGCCTCCACTGGAACGTTAACACTGACAGGTTCCGCAACCTTAGCCGCTTATCAAACAGCCCTGCAACAAATTGCCTACAGCAATAGCAGCGACAATCCCAACACAGCAACTCGCACGATTTCCTATACCGTTAACGATGGAAGTGCTAATAGCAATACCGTCACTCGCACTATTACTATCACTGCTGTTAATGATGCACCGACATTAACGGGTACCAAGGCTAGCCTCACGGCTGGTACGGAAGACACTGTTTATACGATCACAGCTTCTGATTTACTGGCAGGCTTCAGCGATGTCGATGGCAATACGCTTTCTGTATCCGATTTAACAGCCACCAATGGCACATTAGTCAATCACAGCGATGGCACTTATAGCTTCACACCTGCTGCCAACTTCAATGGCACGGTCAACCTCAGCTACAACGTAATTGATGGACAAGGAGGAAGTGTCGCTGCTACCCAATCGTTCACCCTTGCTGCGGTGAATGACCCCGTCATCGGTACACCCACCGCCACATTAGTAGCAGGAACCGAAGACACCGCCTACACCGTCACCACTGCCCAACTGCTCTCTGGCTTTACGGATGTAGACATCACCACCAATGGTCAGACCCTCAGTGTCACCAATCTCACCGCCAGCAATGGAACCATCACCAACAACGGTGATGGCACTTACACCATTACCCCAACCGCGAACTACAACGGCAATGTCACCCTTACCTACTCGGTGAGTGATGGCAA
>DATNQL010000997.1:0-3235 GCA_036704025.1 Stenomitos sp. | reverse complement strand
GGTAGGCAGTCAGCAGGGGGGAAAGCGATCAAGGCATTTATCAAGGAGTTGTTAAAGTCTCAACCTCCAACTCCCAACTCCCCCACCCAACATTAGAGTTTTTGTGAGGTCGCAAATATTCTTTCTGTCTAAAAAATATCTGCGATTACTTTGAATGTGGTCAAAATGCTAAAGACTCTACTGAAAATAAGCAGAGAGGAAAGCCATAGCAGCAGGAAGCCATTCAGCCATCATTAAAGCGCACAAACCGCATTGAGCGATCCCATCATCCAATCCTGCACCTCCAATACTAAGGGGAGTTACTGCATTTTTAGGACGAACATCCTTTAGATGTAGTAAATCAGCTCCGATCGTTGTTCCCAATACTGCCCCCGCAAAAGCAACTGACACATCAATGCGGTTGACTCCATCAGCAACCAATGACATTGCTGACAGAGCAGCAACGGTTGTGATTAGCCAAAACCTCGACCATGTGGCAACAATTGCTCTTCCTGGTATGACTGTCACCAGGAAGTAACTTATCAACCCAACGAGCGCTGTCACGATTAAAATCGCTAAGGGTTGAGCGCGATGAAATTGGTAAAGTGCCAAAATAATGGGAATCAGACCCCCTGATACATTTATAGCAATGTAACTATAAGCAAAGTATCGGATTTTGTATGAAGGTAAGCACCAATACTTTAACAGCCAGAGCGGAAGGATTTCAAAATTTACTCGCTGTTCATCTTGACGACGCGCCGTCAAGATGAAGAGAGGCAAATTGATAAAACACCCCAAAAAAGCTGCAATGAGGAGAGGTAAACCCAACCATGAAGCAATGCCCAACCGAGTCATTAGGGTTGAAAACACAATTGGATAAATTTTGAAAATCAGAAAAATTGTGTACCCAAGAGAAATAAGCACCAGAGGCACAAACAGCAGTAAAAACAAAAGGCAGCCTTGACAAGATTTGGGTTGAATAACCCAGCTAGACTGTCCTTCTCTAAAGATGTCAAAATTTTCGCTAAACCAGCGTACCAATCGTTGCTTAATGGTAGGCATCGCCAAGATAGTAGAGATGTTAACACTTCTTAGATCAATCTCTTATGCTCAATTTACGGATTTAGATATCGCTCTCCACAGACAATCTTCAACTAGGAGATAGCAACGATTGATGAGAAATTCCGCGATAATAAAACCCCTGGTGATTCACGTCCGGGCGTTCTGTGTCCTTACGTGTGTCTGTCTGGGTGGATGTCACCGTTGTCCATTGCTACATAAGGATTCTGTCTAAAGCTCTGTCCCTTCTGTCCCTTGCTGTACAAGGAGTCTGTCTAATTCTGTCTAAGACTGTCTGGACTGTCCCTCTGTCTAATTTGGGCTGATTTCGATAGTATTTTCATCCAGCCAGATGGCCAGACTGTTTTCAACTAACTCATTAAACAGTCGCTTTAATTCTTCTGCGGAGAAGCGATCGCCCTTCACTTTAAAGTTAGGTTGTATTTCCTGAATTACTGCCGATTTTCTGTTAGTGCGTTGTAGATAACCGTGTAGGGCCTGCGCCTGGGGTGAGAGTTTGGGAGTAGGGTTTTGAGGTTGGGGTTTTATGTCAAACTCCATCTGGCGGTAAAGTTCCTCAAGCTTGGCTTTATCCTCTACGGTCACTGGGCGATCGCTGACTTCCACTTGTTGAAATTTTGGAACCAAGCCCAAGTAATACCCACCTACAAAAGCAAACATTACGGGCTGATATTGGCTTCTGGACTGCGCTTTAAGTTCGTTGTACTGCGCTCTCACCAGTTCCTTATCCTTGGCATGGGTGATGACTTGATTACCCATAATGGCTTGCTCAATCACGCCGTAAGCGTCAATTTCGCGTCCGTCCTTGCGGTAGCGGTTGCCTAATAGCAGCAAGCGTAAAACTTTACGTGTATTTTGGTCTAACTCCTGAATACCAATTGCTTTTAGGTTGAGTGAGTGCAAGTTAACAAAAAACTTCATGTTATACTCACGCCCCACAATCAGCACATCAAAAAGAATCTGACCAAAGTCAAAGCCTAAATCCTCTGGCTTGACCTTGTTTAGCTTGGCGGCGATGGTCAGCCAGTCGTCCAGAATAATGACAAAGGGCGGTAAGCTTTCTCTCCCAGACTCAGTTACTTCTAGGCGTTTGTTGTATTCAGTCTGAACACCTAAAAAGAAAGTTCTGGCGTTATCTATGGCGTTTTCACCCACAAATCGGGTTACTTTGCCGCGCTCACGTAGTCCATTGAATGAGTCATTTTTTACAGCTAATACTCTTATGTCAGCATGAGGACAGTTTGCCTCAACTTGGCGGATGTATTCACGGGTGATTGTGCTTTTACCTGTGCCTGGGTCGCCACATAGCGCGGTGCTTCCATCTTCACGGGCAACACGCTGCAATACTTCTGTAATTGATAAGTCGTTTGTGGGTGCGATCGCGGTCTGTTCTACCACTTCTTGAACTGTCCCCGGTTCACCGTGTGGTAATTGCGCCTGGGGTTGCTCAAACTTATCGAAGCTTGCCCCACCATCGAGTAAATGCCCAAATTCTGTATAATCCTCAGCACTCATCGCCATAAGTAGGGCTGTTGCTTGCGCTGGGGTGATGTTGGCGATAAACTGCTGTCTGGCTTCAGCGATTTTGATACCACGCAGGTATTTAAGTAATTCATTCCCAGACAGTTCAAGCAACTGCTCACCCAGTTTCAGAGAATAATTAGCCTTCACACCTTCAAACTGTTTAGTAGCGCGGTAGTGGGGTCTGATATCACTTAGATAATCCCTTGCCTTAGAGGTGGCCCACAACCCAATCCCCCCCAACACCATCGCCCCTAATCCAAGGTGAATTTTAAATGGGTTGTCAGCCGGGAGTGAGCGAAAGACGTACAGGCTATCGTGCTGGAGAAATGCCCAAGGGTTGTAGTTCGGGTTGCTGGTGCGGTACTGGTTAGCCTTCAGGTAAGGTTCTGGGATTTGCGATCGCTGGTCATATCGGCAATACTTGTTACCCAACAATAAACGCTCTGTCTGTCCTTCAGCTTGGATTGGTGCATCATACACCCTTGCCGACTCAGGGTAAAAGCACAATTCTTTCTTTGCAATGCCGTCGCCAACGTGGGCAGCAATGGCACAAGTCACAGCGCCTAATACCGATGCCAACATGAGGAGATTTAGACGCGGTGGAATGTTGTATGAGCGTTGATTTAAGTCAGATGGTTTGGTGTCCATATTC
>DATNQL010000996.1:0-3057 GCA_036704025.1 Stenomitos sp. | reverse complement strand
GCTATTAGTGGCTTAGGGGTGTATCACGCAACCTCCGGTTTACAAATCAAAATATCTAATAGGTGTTTCCCAACTCTTAGATATTAAGAAAATATATATATCGCGTTGCTCTCTAGGTAGATATCTATGGCCGAGCTGTTGGGTTGAACTGTAGACGGCGCTAGCTATCCAGCCGAATCAGTATTAAGCTGTATTACAGTTAACGGTAAACAGCGATACCGATATACCTAGAGAACGTTTTTTGTGTCACAGATTGGTAAGCCTTGAATGTTAAGGGTTGTCCTGGTTCATCCCCAAATTCCGCCGAATACGGGCAATGTTGCCCGAACTTGCGCGGCTACGAGTACGGAGTTACATTTAGTCGGGCCTTTAGGGTTTGAAATTAGCGATCGCTATCTCAAACGAGCAGGACTCGATTATTGGCCTTATGTCAACCTTCACTACCATGAGTCCCTGGATACTTTTACAGCTATGTATCAACAACTGGGTGGACGCTGGATTGGCTTTAGCACTCAGGGAAAATGTAGTTATGTTAAGTTTCAGTTTCAGGCCAATGATTGGCTGTTGTTGGGTAGCGAAACCTTGGGTTTACCGGCTGAGGTTTTAGACGCGTGCCATGAGACTGTCCGTATCCCCATGAGCCAGCCAGGGGTACGCAGTTTGAATCTTTCGGTTAGTGCAGCGGTTGCTCTATTTGAGGCAAGGCGTCAGTTAGGGTATTTGGAATGAACCGTTGGCTCCATCCAACAGAGGTTGTTTCCCTCTAGTATTAATACCGTCTTGAATCATTACTGTTTAGCGTTATTCGCTCAAATTCCACTGTCGTTTTCGTATCGGTAAATTTACAAAAGTCCAACAAGACTGATTTTCTTTCAACAGAGCTTAATACTTAATTTATATATGTATATAAAAGTATCTAATTGACCTAATCCCAATTCCAGCGGTTCTAAAATGAATGTAACCAGGAGAGTTCATAGAACTAGCAGAATTCTGCCAAGTGTCTGTTAGAGAGTTGAATGGTTCGTTCTTAGATCAGGACGTTCTAGTAAACCAGTGCAATAGCCGCGCAGCCGAACAGAACCAGCAAGGCGTGTTTTCTGTCAACTGTCGCTATTACTCAGAAAGTTGCTGAGAGCCTGCCCTGTAATTATGTAAGGTGTGTCTTCTCTAGGTAAAAACGGCTCTCAGATTACCCATCTCAGGATGGATTGCCTGACAACCTCACTTCATTTCCTACTCGCCACCAGCGATGATTCCGTCATCTCCAATACGAAATGCGTCACTGGTTGATAAGAAATTTGTATGAAAAATCAGGGGAAGATCCGGGGGATGACTGATAGATTTTTGTCATCCAAAATTGGTACGGAGTAAGGGCTAAAATAACCAACTACCTAGGAAAACTGGGAGTTGACGAATATTTTGAGGGAGACAACTGTTGGCAACAAACGGGTTTTAGCTGTACGATTCTACGGTTGTTGTCTAACCCACAGGTAGCGTACAGTTCCGTCTGTAGATTAGTCAGTTGTTAAACTATCCCATTGCAGGGTGTTCAGGAGGAGCTTTAGATGTAAGCAAACAGCCTTGAGTTTTGTGTTAATCTCTAGTCTTCTTCCGGAGTAAAGCCTGCCAGGTCAGTATGTTCTATGCAGCAAACCTTGGCAAAAGCCGTACCAAGATCGACAGTGTCTCTTGTCAAAATATTCTTTCCAAAGAGGCACGCCGTAATTGCTTGTTTAAGGGTGGATCGAGCGGTTACCGTCAAGGGCACATTTTTTTTACCTGGTCAGGTCAACTTGTCTAATTCAAAACAGCAACTTGTCTAAATCAAAAAAGCAAGGTACTCTTGCCTAAGTATGCTTACTGTATGTGATTTCGATCACAATTTAGAGGTGAGTTGCCTCATTGACTGGTAAAAAATCATTCAGGAACTGTTAAGCGCTCGTCACACACCAGGAGGTCGTTTTTGAAACGAACATTTACGCAGAAGGTCAAAAAAGTTCCGACCTGTGCAGCTGACTCCTTTGATGCGTTATTGAAGCTCTATTTAGGCTATTTAGGAAAGCATCCGGTTGGCGCAACAATTCCGACCGATGCAAACAACCGTAGAGCACGCACTTCCGCTGCCATGATTGGTTTGGCAATCTCGATGGGAGCCGCCGGCTTAGTTCTACCTGGACATGGTGATGAAGCCATGGCCGTTGAGTCGATGACTACTGAGCCAAATCTACCCAATGTTCCTGCGGTATCGGAAAGCGGTGTTTCCCCAGCATCAGTAGCAGAGTCCAAAGTTGTCGCGACGGTGACACCGTCAACAACGGGAAAGCGAGAAGTCGCACGGCAGGAATCGCCGTCTACTCCCAGACCTGTAGTCGAACACCAGGTCAAGAAAGGAGAGACGCTTTGGGAACTTTCTAAAACCTATGAGGTACAACCAGAAGCAATTACAGCTTCTAACAACATCACCGCCAGTCCAGTTTTACCAGTCGGACAAACGCTAAAAATTCCTACGGTGAACGGGATTGTTCACGAAATCCAACCGGGCGATACGGTTGAGAAGTTATCTGAGTCTTATGGTGTGAAGCCGACCCAGTTGCAGTCTTCTGCACCCTTATCGGAATCGGGTCAGCTCAAGACAGGTGAATCCGTCACGGTTCCTGGTAATGTCAATGACCTGTTAAAGGCAAGACAACAGGTAGCGCTCAAGCGCTTAAAAGAGCAGGGGAACCGCTTAAACGACAGTCTGGCGGAGTTGAGGTCTGAGGAGTCTACCAATTTATCTAAACTGGCAGCGGTATCAACTGAGGAGGCGGAGGCATCTGTCGCCAATTCGGTAACGTTACCTTCTGCGGTTCTTACCACCCAGGAGCCATTCGCCACACCACAGCCAATGGCAACGGCAATGTCCACTCCTGTCGTTATCCCGGTGCCAACACCGGACATCGCGGCTTCACCCTTTGTCAGCCCACAAGCGGCAGGACAATTGGAGTCCACAGTGGTTATCCCGGTACCAACGCCGGAAATGGCCGCCTCGCCTTTTGTGAATCGGCAAGCCGCAGG
>DATNQL010000995.1:0-6847 GCA_036704025.1 Stenomitos sp. | reverse complement strand
TCCCTTATTTATCTCCTGATGGTTTAAAGGTAAAGACAGCGATTGAATTGATTAAACGCAAGTGATGTTAATCATTGCAGCTTCAACAGCTAATAGGGCTTATCCCTGTCACAATCTCTTGAGAGATATAGCGTTTCCTAGTCTCGTGAGGTACGTTATCGATCTTAAAGTCCCCCTTTTTAAGCCGGAGCCGAAGGTGTTAGCGAAGCGAGACGAAGTCCGGAGATTTAGGGGGATCGGGTTGTACCTCACCTGAGAGAGAATTGCTATAAAAGAAGGTTGGCCAATTACCAGAGACCTCTGACACCGTCCCCTCCGGTATCTTCTGTGTTAACACCATTAGTATCAAATTGCTGACCGCCCGTAGTACTCGGATTATTAAATCGTTGACCGCCTGTGGTTCCACGATTATCGAATTGCTGAGTATTAGGGGTGCTGCCATTCTCTAATTGTTGACCGCCTGTGGTTCCGCGATTATCGAATTGCTGAGTATTAGGAGTGCTGTCATTCTCTAATTGCTGACTTTCGTTGGTATCACTCTCATCCATTCGTTGACGGTTAATACTACCATCATTTCTCAACTGCTGCTCACTGACCGAACCACGATTATCCCATTGGGGGCCTTCGGTAAAACCACCATTATTTGTTGAGTCGTCATTCTGTGTTGTTTGGGCTGAAACCGGTAAACTCAAGCAAAAACTAGCAATCGCAACTCCTACTAAACTTATCAGCGTTTTAATTGACCGTTTTTTATTATTCTGTGCGCTCATGGTTATCCTTTGATTTGAATGAAAAGTATTCTGAACGTTCTATGCGATTTTTCTGAAAATTGCTCCAAATTGGGTTGTTTTTGGGTTTAGCTAGTCATGGGTCAATAACCAAAATTTAGAAGCAGGTTTTTAAACCTCACCACTTAAATTAAAAGGATTAATCTTTATACTCTTCCACCTAAAGAGCCATATCTTATTAATATTTTTTGTACCTATAAATAGAGGAAGATTGAAAAAAATGTACTTCAGTAAAGGGTATTTACCTACC
The DNA here is from genome assembly GCA_036704025.1 of Stenomitos sp. Classification (GTDB taxonomy): domain Bacteria; phylum Cyanobacteriota; class Cyanobacteriia; order Cyanobacteriales; family Coleofasciculaceae; genus Allocoleopsis. Next base: position 5,809 of record DATNQL010000995.1, on the reverse strand, counting down.
TCATCCAAGAGAAACAGCATGAATATGGATATCAATGAACAAAAATTGTCAACTGTAGCGCTCAAAGCCCGACTCATTGCACAATAAAGGCAGTTCCTTGAGCTGATTAACTCTTATGCCGACTGTACTCGCTGATGCCAAAAATCTGCTGTCTGACCTGATGGCTCGCTATGGCTCCCGCGTGGATTACTTAGCGATTCGTCTTGAGGAATCAGAAGGAACCAGTATTTTGTTGCGAGGTGACAAAATAGAAACCCTGAGTGAGGGTTTAGCCATGGGTGGGCAAGTCCGGGCTTGTTATAAGGGGGGCTGGGGATTTGCCAGTTTTAACCAGCTTTCGACGCTCATCGAGCGAGTTGAAGAAGCAATTACAGCAGCACGAATTGTTGGGGATGAGGAAACCATACTTGCTCCCGTTAAGCCCGTGGAGGCGATTTGCCAACTGCCTCTGATTGGCACGAACCCCCGTCATATTCCCATCGCTGATAAAAAACAATTGTGCGATCGCTACAACGATATCCTCAAAAGCATCGACCCCCGAATCACCAGCACCTCTGTGCGCTACGGTGATAGTACCCAGAGAGTCATTATTGCTACGTCCGAAGGCACTCTGATTGAGCAATCCTGGGCCGATATGGAAATGCGCTTCTCGGCTACCGCCCGGAACGGTGAGATTGTGCAAACAGGGCGGGAAACCACCGGCTCTCGCAAGGCTTACGAAGACCTCACCCGTCTTGACGAACAGGTACGCAATGCGGCTCAACGCGCTGTCACCGCCCTCTCCCTACCCCCCGTTAAGGGAGGTGCCTACACGGTTGTGATTGACCCGATGCTCACGGGTTTATTTGTTCACGAAGCCTTTGGGCACCTTTCCGAAGCCGATATGGCTTACGAAAACCCTGACTTACTAGAAGTGATGAGCATGGGGCGGCGATTTGGCCCAGAAGAGTTACAAATCTTTGACGGTGCAGCACCTCCGGGGCATCGGGGTAGCTATTTCTACGATGATGAAGGCACCCCCGCCACCACCACTCAACTCATTAAAGATGGCATTTTAGTGGGGCGTCTTCACTCACGGGAAACCGCAGGAAAGTTGGAAGAGAGTCCCACGGGTAACGCTCGTTGCCTCAATTATCACTATCCTCCCATCGTCCGCATGACCAATACCTGGATTGAGCGGGGAGAAACGCCAGTACAGGACTTATTCAACGGGATTAAAGAAGGGGTTTATGCCCGCAACTGGACGGGTGGCATGACGAATGGCGAAATGTTCACCTTCAGCGCTGGGGAAGCGTGGATGATTCGCAATGGCAAGATAGCGGAACCTGTGCGGGATGTGACGCTTTCGGGCAATGTCTTTAAAACGTTAGAAGATATTGAAGCGGTTGGGGATGACTTCTACTGGGATGAATCCGGTGGCTGTGGCAAGGGAGGACAAAGTGGTTTACCGGTCGGTTGCGGTGGGCCGAGTTTGCGGATTCGCGATGTGGTGGTTGGTGGGGAAGCGGCTTAAGCTGATGTGGCTTTGGGTTGCTTCAGAATTGCAGAAAATCCCAAGTCCCCCAGAATTGCCGGAGCTTTAGTGAGGAGATTTAAGGGGGCATTCTAGGATTTATCCACGAGTTTTTATTGAATGTTCACCTTCTAAGCTGTTACGCATTTAATTTGTATACCTTCACACCCCACACCCTACACCCCACAACCCTTTCAAAAATTTTTATATCCAATTTAGATGCGCCGCAGCTTACGGCAAACTTGAGCTTTCTCCAAAAACACCTGTTACCGCTTCCGTCAAACGAGCAGACACTTCACGGCAATATTCGTTACACAAGCGAGAGGTACGAAATTCCTCATTGCGAGGATAAGGGGCGTCAATAATAATATCCGCTACCACTCGCCCTGGACGCGGAGCCATCACAATCACTCGATTCGACAAGTACACCGCTTCGTAGATATTGTGAGTGACAAACACAACCGTCCAGCGTTTTTGCTGCCATAGATTCAGTAAATCGCTGTTTAATTTACTGCGAGTCATCTCATCCAGCGCACCAAACGGCTCATCCATCAGCATGATATCGGGCTTCGTCACCAGTGCCCTCGCGATGGATACCCGCATTTTCATGCCGCCAGATAACTCGCGAGGATAGCTGTGTTCAAATCCCGCTAAATCTACTAAGTTAATTGCCTCTTGCACAGCGGCACGAGACTGATGTTTCGCCATACCCGCCAATTTCAAAGGCAGACGCACATTCTCCAGCACATTCGCCCAAGGCATCAGCGCTGCTTCTTGGAACACGAAAGCCAGTTCTGGTTTTTGATGACCTTTCCCCAGTTGAATGTTACCAGAACTGATTTGGCCTAACCCTGCAATCAGCCGTAGTACCGTACTCTTACCACACCCTGATGACCCAACCAAACTCACAAATTCACCTTCACTGATGCTCAGGTTCATGTCTTGTAAGGCTAGAGTGCCATTGGAGTAAACCTTGTTGACCTGATCAAGGGCGATCGCGCAGCGCTGCGTGGCATCATTCGCAGGATCAGAACTCATAGCAACAGGCACTGGGTAGGGAAATTTCAGGAATAGACCATGCTTAAGACTTGTAAGCTTCGACACCCTGATTGACAAATTTCAGGCTGAACGCATTTTGAACCTTGGTATCGGACTTAAACACGCCCCCCTTTGCCATCGTATCGAACAAAGACTGCCAGCGAGCTTCTGTCATCGCCCCAATTCCCAATTTTTCCGCGTCCCCAGAGGTCAGAATGCCATACTCTTTGAGTTTTTGCAGTCCATAAGCGAGTTGGTCATCCGTCATTTCTGGATTATCTTTCTTAATCAGCTCATTGCCAGGAGTAGGATTTTCTAAATAGCTGTACCAACCTTTAATGGAAGCATTGACAAATCGCTGTACCAAATCGGGATTTTTCTCCACAAGTTCTCGTTTGGCTTCAATGGTCGTGGCGTAGGGAGTGTAACCGTAATCCGCTAACAAAAAAACCATCGGCTCAAACCCAGCTTGCTTGCTAATGATTTGAGGTTCAGAAGTAACGTAACCTTGTTGAGCAGAAGTCTTATCGGCAAGGAAGGGACCGGGATTAAAGTTATAAGGACGCTTTTGGTCATCCGTAAAGCCATATTTGGCTTTGAGGAACGGCCAATAGGTCGTATTTGCCGCTGCGGAAACGAAAATTGGTTTACCTTTAAGGTCTTTTAAGCTTTTAACGCCTGTATTTGGATGAGCAATCAGCACCAAGGGGTCTTTTTGAAAGATAGCCGCTACAGCCACTTTAGGAATGCCTGTTTCTACAGCTTTGATGGCATCCACGCCGTACCCCATGAAGAAATCTACAGCACCCCCCATGAGTAGCTGAGTCCCATTGACCTGAGGTCCCCCACTTTTAATCGTGACATCTAGACCCTGTTTTTTGTATATTCCTGTGGCGATGGCTTGGTAGAAGCCGCCATGTTCGGCTTGAGCATACCAATTAGTACCGTAAGTTACTTTGTCGAGTTTGTCACTAGAAGCTGGGGAAGTCTGCGGAGAGGGAGCTTGATTGTTAATATTAGTACAAGCCGCCACAATACCTGACCCAAGTGCCAAGGAACTGTATTGGAGAAACTGGCGGCGATTAATTCGATAAATTTTACTCATAGCCTTACATGAATCTAACCCTGAAAATATCAGGAAAAATTGTTAGAAGCAAGGCTGAGTCAACTCTAGTTTTAGGGTGATAGTTTGCTGAATAAAGGAACGATCGTTTCTAATAGAATATCCTAGAAAAGTCTACAGCCACCTCTATCCTGCTCTTGATCAAGATGACTGTAGCGCTCACCCCTAGGATCTGCCTGTTTGCACGGAGTTGAACTTACATCCCTGCCTGCATTTGAAATCGCCAATTTAAGGCACGCGGCGGACAGTACATAGGGATGCATTGAGATGTAGAAGTAGACTGAAAACTTTCACCGGGAATTTGCCAGCGCCAATTTAAGGCATTCGGCTGACGATACGCTTGGATAGGACGAGGAGTGTAGTTGACAGTGTAGCCCCGGTAAATTAATTGCATGTTATAAACCTCTAGATTTAATGATGGTGATCAGTTAAAAAAATGCGGTAATCTACCTGTTTAATAAAACGCTCACATTCCATCTTTCCAGGAAAATACCTGCTATCCCTTGGCGAAAAATCACTTAAATTTCCGGCTTGAAACTGGCTTCATTGGTTCATTCTGTCACCTGGTGTGACCTTCTCAAACCTGATGAGCATCCTTTTAGAAAGAGCCAGCGGTGTTGGGTTCGGTAACAGGAATTCCACTGGGTTGGCTAGCCTGCTTCCGCTTCGGAGAAACACCTCGATAATACAGGTTGTAAACGAGTTTAGCCGCTAACCCCTTATTCTGTTTCACATGAGTGTGTCTCCAAGGCAGACCCCGGTACTTGCCACCTACTTCACCCTCAAGGGTTTCGACAGGAGTAGGGTTATAGTCGTAGGATACGCCGCGATAACACAGTTGCATAGCCTGAAAGTCCTCGATTGTTTAATCTGGTTGGGCTGTCTATATTTCTAGTATCAGAGGCTGATGTTTGCGATCGCGTTCAACTTCTGTTCAATTTGTGTATAACTTATTTACACTTTGTTACCCATTAGCAGGTATCTCTCATTTATCAACTGTCCACCTAAGACAAAATCCGCCTTGATAACGCCCTTTTTGCCTTAAGTCTTTTCTTTCTTCTGCCTTTTGCCCTGTGCCTTCTGCCTTGTCTCCACTCAAAAAGGGGTATTGAACCCGGATTTGGTATAACATGGCTTCTTCAGACTTGATGCATAGAATCAAAGGGAAAACCGCTAGATTTCTGCATCAAGAGTTTCCTGATCTTCTGAAACTTACTAGCCGGTGGACAAGAGCCTATGAAATGTCTCTACGGCTGGTAATGTTTCTAGTTCAACTCTTCAAAAATACATTGAGTCTCAGGGAAAAGACTGACTGCACTTAATAGTGCATACGCTACAGCCCACGCCTAAAGGACGTGGGCTTTGCTTGTTGTTCTGTAACTCAATCAAGTTTAAAAGCTACTGCTTCGCACTCAACAGCGACAGATAAGGTGTTATTCGACTGTACAACATGGGCAGTACTGGACTCGAACCAGTGACATCCTGCTTGTAAGGCAGGCGCTCTACCAACTGAGCTAACCGCCCGATAACATAATTAGGTTAACACAAAAATGATAATAACATATGCCCTCCGGTCAAACACATGATCGCATAACTTTGTGGAGCTTACCCCTCGTCACCGGTTTGACCCTAGCCTCGACACAGAGTGGCAATCTAGCCTTAATCGTTTCCGGAGGGTTCCTGTTTAGTGGGCTGATGTTCAGTCCGGACTTAGACCTAAAATCCCTACCTTTTAAGCGCTGGGGATGGCTGAGGTGGATTTGGATACCCTACCAAAAGGTCATGCGCCATCGCTCAATCTTTTCCCATGGCCCTCTCATCGGCACCACTCTCAGGATGCTTTATCTCGCTACCTGGACAGCCGTGGTGGGCATCCTGATTTTGGGCGTCGTCCAGCTATTCCGAGACGTGCCTTGGAGCTGGCAGCAGTTTGGTCAACAGATGAAACAATCGCTCATCCATTATCAAGCCGAATGGATTGCCCTGTTTGTGGGTTTGGAACTAGGAGCGATGATTCATTCCTTGAGTGATTGGACTAGCACTGCCCTCAAGCGTTCTCAACGCAAACCCAAGCGTAAATCCACAACACGCAAGCGCACCCCGTCCCGGCGTACTGCCAAGAAATGAAAATAAAC
>DATNQL010000994.1:0-5610 GCA_036704025.1 Stenomitos sp. | reverse complement strand
AAGCACAATGAAGGAACTACCAACACATATTATAGAAGTCAGTCGCCCAGCCAGCCCTTAAAACGCTCGGAGGATTCCCTCCCCCAAGCAGGACGGGATTTACCACCTCTTTGAATAAAAGTGCGTGATAAAGTCGTGATGAGAAGTCAGCCAGCTTTGATGGCATTAGGGAGTGAGTTTTATGGAATTTGACCCGGACAAACGCAAGCTTTTATCAGCACTCTGTCATGGTTCAATCTTTTTTAGTTCGGTCGTGGTTTCAGTGGCGGTTCCGATTGCAATCTTGTTTGTATCCGAAGATCCAGTTGTTAAAGAAAACGCCAAAGAAGCGATTAATTTCCACCTGAATGTATGGGTTTATGAGGCGATTCTTGGAGTATTGGCATTCGTGACTTTGGGATTGCTGGGATTCATCCTAGGTCCAATATTCTTTCTGTTTCATTGGGTACCCCCCATTTTTGCCATTATCCAATCTTTGGGCAATCCAATTCAGGCTTACCGCTATCCGTTTATCTTTCATGTGATTTGACGCCGTTCGGTGGCAAGCAATCAAACGTCTCTGGAAAGATTGTTAAGCCCTGATCAAGTTCATTTTAAGGCTCAGGTGATCAGCTCTCCCGATTATTTGGAGCTTATCACCTGTTCAATTTAAGCACTTATCATTTTAAAATTCATATAGTATCTATCTGAGGGTGTACATTAATAATCCGTCTTAAGGGGGGTGAGCCAAATAATTAACAAAATTACTCCAATGTGATTAGCTAATTGTATGACTCTTGACTGTTGCTCGGTGTTGACTCAAAAATATTTAAAAAACTATTTTCTACGCAGGCACTATAAATAATTGGTGAAACTTCCTAAAATTGCTTGCTGATCTCTATTGGTTGAAATAACATTTAGACAGGTGTAATACAGGCCAGACAAAAGTATATTGCCCTATTCGTATTGGATGCTACGATACTAGGATTTGATGGTTTAGACTTTTGTCGCACAGTCCACAGTATTCCCAAATTAAAAAATTGCCCATTATTAAGCTGATGTGCAGCTAAATTGCCATAGCGAAATGGTCAGAAGGGGTGTGGGGTATAGGGTGTGGAAATATGCTTTCTTAAATGCGTCACAGCTTATGCTCACAGCACGAGATCACTTTTCTGATCAGCTTCGAGGGCAAATGATCGATCCAACCCATTATTTGACTAAACCTGTAGAACTCAAACAGCTCCTTCAAATTGTGGCTCAATGTGTTGATAAAAAAGCCCTGAGTTTGCAGCATTGATTGCCAAATTTATTGGATTGACGCTAAGTTCAGAGTTTTGACTGCGGTCATTATTGTTATCTATCAAAAGAATGAATCATTGAGTCATTGATTTATTCAAAATCAATGACTGTTTTTCTGGTTATTTTTCAAGTTCTAAATTCTTCAAATATTCCCTGATGGAAAATAAACAATACCTAACATTCCGTTGGCATAATCGGCAATACGGAATTGAAGCCACGCTGGTACAGGAACTCTTTCCCTTGCCAGAATTAACACTCATCCCCGAACCTCCCATCGAACTGATTGGAATTCTGAATTTACGGGGACAACTTGTGCCCGTGATGCATCTTGATTTACTCCAAGGACAGCCATTTAAAGGTTGCAATCTAAGTGATTATGTTATTGCTGTACAGTGGGAAGGATTGCATTTTGCTCTGGTGGTTCACCAAGTTCGTGAAATGTTAGAACTACCTTCTGAATGGATCCGTAGTGAAATTTCTGATAATTTATTGGGTGATATTAATCCTGCCTTTATTTCTGGGGTTGCCCAGGTAGAAGCAAATTATATATTACTGCTCAATATCAAGACTTTAATGAGTCAATTCGATGAAGTTTTAACTTTGAGTTGGAATGCACAATCCCAGCTAGATGTTATTGCTCAATCTCCAATTCATCCATTTGAAAGTTCAACGATAGTTGCCCCAGTTCAAGATGGGAATCCTGAACCAAAACCAAGTCTAAATCGAGAAAAACCGGATGAATTCTTCCAACCCATAAACCAGATTCAGAAAAACAATAATTCTCCTGCCCTTCTTAGCTTTTATGACCTGTACTGTCCCCATGTAACTCCCGAAGAAAAAGCTGTTTTCCGAGAGCGAGCAGATAACCTAAAACCTCCCCTAGAACATTTACAAGTTGTCAATGAGATTATACCCCTGGCAGTCATAGGCTTTGGTAACGAATACTTTGGATTAGACTTAGCACTAGTGAAAGAATTCACCGATATTAGCAATTTAACGCCCATTCCGGGCTGCCCCAATCATATCGTCGGCAACATGAATTTACGGGGAGAAATTGTAACTTTAATCGATATTAGGAAGATATTAAATCTCCCAACATCACCCATTCGGATTGATTCTCCGGCTGTGGTGGTTCAGGTTGACGATATTGTTGCCGGCTTGTCCGTTGATCAAGTTTTGGAAATGGTCTATCTGAACTCGGATGATATAGTATCGCCACCCAATGTTTTGTCTGATGGGGGTGAAACCTACATCCGGGGCACAACTTTATTTCAAGAAAAAACACTGAAAGTTTTGGACTTAACCCAACTTTTTACACAAGGAGAGTTAGTGGTCAATGAAGAGGCTTAACCACAAATCAAGCGGGTGAACAACAGGCAGGAGCAAACGCTGATAAGCTGATGTGCAGCTAAATTGCCATAGCGAAATTGTCATAAGGGGTGTGGGGTGTGGAAATATGCTTTCTTAAATGTGTCACTGCCTATCACATAAAATGATTTTGAGCAAGGCATTTTGTGAGATAAATTAAAGAAATTGATTTAAATGGCAACCCACAAAGTCGTTCTGGTGGAAGATTCCCCTGTCGCCAAAGCGTTCTAGTCGCCAAAATCAAAGTTCTTTGTGTGCGTCCCCGCCTCCCCGTGTCAGTCTCAACCAACCACGGATGACTACACCCGTTTAATTCCCCCATTGAATTTCATGCTCGTAAAATGCCTTGAAGGACTTGGGGCAAGATAGCTGAAATCGGGTGTGTTTGACCTCTACACCTTCTTGAAATCGATTGTGAATTGTTTCGGATCGCTTGTACAGTCGCTTGTATATTGCCAAGTTGGGGCAAATCACGACCAGTTCGGTTAAGCCGTTCTGGTGACAGGTAATTCTCCATTCACAATGGCTAAAGAGGGCTTTGAGAGAACTGTCTAGCTTTTCATAGAGGCGTTGTCGTTGCTCTCTGACGGCGGTTAGCTCTCTGGCTAGAGCCAAATCTTCTGGTGAGAGAGGAGACGGTTGATCGAGGTTGTCTTGACTCATGACTTTTCTTACCAGTTGGGCAGGGTGCTAAATCCTCCGAGCCGATCATAGAAAAGATTAGAATTTGGAATTCGTAAAGAATCCTTGGCTAAAGCTGGAGAAATGTAACAGAATGCAAACTATAATGAGACCCAGAGAACACTTATCAGCACCTAACTAAGAGTATTACCATCACATGCGAGTTGCGATCGCTGGAGCAGGTCTAGCAGGACTTGCCTGCGCCAAATACCTTACCGATGCGGGTCATACCCCGATTGTTCTAGAACGCCGAGACGTTCTGGGCGGAAAAGTGGCAGCGTGGAAAGACGAAGACGGAGACTGGTACGAAACCGGTTTACACATTTTCTTCGGTGCTTATCCCAATATGCTGCAACTGTTCAAGGAGCTGGATATTGAAGATCGCCTACAGTGGAAAGAACACACGATGATCTTCAACCAACCGGAAACACCCGGTACCTACTCCCGATTCGACTTTCCGGATTTACCTGCACCGATTAATGGCATTGTGGCGATTCTTCGCAACAACGACATGCTGACTTGGCCGGAAAAAATTCGATTCGGCTTGGGTCTGATTCCTGCCATTATTAACGGTCAGAAGTACGTGGAGGAGATGGATCAGTACTCTTTCTCCGAATGGCTGCAAAAACAAAACGTGCCGCCACGGGTGGAGAAGGAAGTCTTCATCGCCATGTCTAAGGCGCTGAATTTCATTAACCCCGATGAAATTTCCTCAACCGTCATTCTCACCGCCCTGAATCGCTTCCTTCAAGAAAAGAACGGTTCTAAGATGGCATTTTTGGATGGTTCTCCGACAGAGCGTCTTTGCCAGCCGTTGGTTGATTACATCACCGAACGGGGTGGGGAAGTGCGATTGAATGCACCGATTAAAGAATTTTTACTCGATGCGGATGGTACGGTGCGGGGGTTCTTGATTCGGGGATTAAATGGGGCAACGGATGAAGTCCTGAGGGCTGATGCCTATGTATCGGCAATGCCAGTAGACCCCTTAAAGGTCATGCTCCCTGAGCCTTGGCGTGGGATGGATTTCTTCAAGCAGCTCGATGGTTTAGAGGGCGTTCCTGTCATCAACCTACATCTGTGGTTTGACCGCAAGCTGACGGATATTGACCATCTGCTCTTTTCGCGCTCGCCCCTGCTCAGCGTCTACGCTGATATGAGCAATACCTGTAAGGAATATGCCAATCCCAACCGATCCATGTTGGAACTGGTGCTAGCACCAGCCAAAGATTGGATTAGCAAATCGGATGACGAAATTGTAGCGGCGACCATGGCGGAGTTGGAAAAACTTTTTCCCCAGCACTTTGGCACCGCAGACCCCGCTAAACTGCTAAAATATCACGTCATCAAAACACCGCGATCGGTCTACAAGGCAACCCCAGGACGCCAACAGTACCGACCCTCGCAAGTGACGCCGATTGCCAATTTCTATTTAACTGGCGATTACACCATGCAACGTTACCTAGCGAGTATGGAGGGTGCCGTACTTTCTGGTAAGCTGACAGCGCAGGCTATTGCGAGAAGTCAGGAGAAAGGCGTCAGTCGTCAGGAGTCAGAAGTGCAACTCACTTCTTCACCCTAGTCCCTCAACCTTAGCCCTTAGCTCGCCGTCTGCTACGAATGCTCCAACTGTCTTACTCTCCACGCATGAGAACGCTGGCCTCCCAGTCGGAAGCTTACGAATATTGCCGTCAGATTACGGCGAAGTACTCCAAGACGTTTTATCTGGGCACGCTGCTGATGCCAGAGGAAAAACGTCGCGCAATTTGGGCGATATACGTCTGGTGTCGTCGGACTGACGAACTGGTGGATGGTCCCCAAGCTCGCTTAACGACACCTGAAACCCTTGATCGCTGGGAACAACAGCTAGAATCCGTTTTCGCGGGACAGGCAATAGACAACCCCGATGTGGCGTTGGTTGATACATTGCAGCGCTTCCCGTTGGATATTCAGCCGTTTCGGGATATGATTGCCGGCCAGCGGATGGATCTGTACCGCAGTCGCTATGAGACGTTTGAGGAACTCAAGCTCTACTGTTACCGGGTCGCAGGAACCGTGGGTTTAATGACCAGCCCTGTGTTGGGTGTGGATAGCTCCGTCGGCAAAGCACCCTGGGATTGGCAGCAAGCGGATTATAATCCAGCAGATGAAGCGATCGCCTTAGGAATTGCCAATCAGCTCACCAACATTCTGCGGGATGTGGGAGAGGATGCTCAGCGGGGTCGAATTTATCTTCCGTTGGAAGAACTAGCACTGTTTGACTACACCGAAGAAGACTTACTC
>DATNQL010000993.1:0-1789 GCA_036704025.1 Stenomitos sp. | reverse complement strand
TTCTTCACCCACTCGCAAGTCGTGTGGAGGGATGAAGCAACTGGGGTCGTTGAAGCGTTCAAAACACCTCTCTACGGGCGCGGATTCAGAAACCCCGCCCTCAACAACGTAGGGCGGGGTAGTTCATTAAAAGTTCCTATCAACCAACAACCCGATGAGCAAGGACTGGTGAGGTATCGGAGTTAGGGGATTACAATCGCTCATCGAGAAGACGCGGGGACGCGGGGAGGCGGGGACGTAAGTCCCAAGGGTTTGAGACCCCGACTGAATCTTCGATTCAGTCGCTCGAATTCAGACGGGGTGAGTGTCACAGTCTAAATTCTTTCTCCGCGTCTCCCCCTCTGTGCGTCCCCGCGTCCTTGAATGGAGCGACTGGATCTGAACATTCTCACCTTGACATCATCCATTCACGAGCCGAGGAGTTTGCATCTATCCCACCGGTGCGAAGCATACGCTCTAAAGCACTGGCGTCAGGAGAGGCTTGGAGAGCCGATTCAATCGTCAAGCGTCCCGTTAGTAACTGCTCGTAAAGTGCCTGATTCATCAGTTGCATTCCTTCCATCGTATCGTCTTCCATTAATCGGAAGGCTTCATCCTCTTCACCCTTCATCAGGTAATCTTGCATCGCTGGTGTATTAATTAAAATGTCGTGAACGGCGATACGATGTTGGTCTGTTGTCGGTAGTAGCAGTTGAGCAATGATGGCAACGAGAGACTCGACAATCTGAACACGCATGGCTGGCTGTTCATCAGGATTATAAAGGTTTAACAGACGGTTAACGGCATCAATAGCGTTGCGCGTATGCAGAGTCCCTAATACTAAGTGACCGGTTTGAGCGGCTTGTAAGGCCGTATTAATCGTGATCTGATCGCGCATTTCCCCAATCAAAATCACATCCGGATCTTCCCGGAGTACAGCCCGTAAGGCTTGGAAAAACTCATGCGTATGCAAGCCGACTTCCCGCTGACTCACGAGGCATTTTTGGGAAGGGTGAACATACTCAATTGGGTCTTCAATGGTCACAATATGCTTGTTTACCGTCTCATTCAGATGGCGAATCATCGCCGCAATCGTGGTCGATTTGCCGCACCCCGTTGGCCCTGTCACTAAAACCAATCCTTGAGTTTTACTAACAATATTTTTGAGTACAAGGGGTAGCCTTAAATCTTCAATCGACGGGACATTAAGGCTGATCAATCGCAGTACAATCGCTCCCCCTGTCAAGGAATCAAAACAATTCACCCGGCAGCGTAAGAAGCCTGGGTAGAAAATGGCTGTATCCATTTCTTTGGCTTCGGCAAACTGTTTTTTCTGGGCAGGCGAGAGAATTTCAGTTAAATAGGCCTCAAAGATTTCTGGGGTTACCTTAGCATGACCCTTGGGCACCATCATCTCTCCCCGAATCCGAAATCTGGGGACTTGCCCAACTCGAATATGAATATCCGATGCGTCGAGGGCATGAGCCTCTTTAACCATTTGCTTAATCGAAGCAACATGCCCTGCTTCTAGAGGAGGTGTGGCTCCTTGCCGATGGGGTGGTGGTGGCGGAGCTTGGGGATGAGAATGAGTCTGAGACTGTACTCCAGTTGCAGAATGGCTGGTGTTCATTTGGGGTGTCCTGACTAGATAGAGTTAACGGAAGCGGTTGCTCTCGCTCTAACCTGACACCTGCTAACCAAAACTAATCTGAAAATAGGAGTTCAGGAAGCGCAGGAGAACCACACAGCAATTGTCCAGAATGCATGTTATGAGGGGTGCGGTCAAAACCCGTTGGTCATCAATAAGAAT
>DATNQL010000992.1:0-13266 GCA_036704025.1 Stenomitos sp. | reverse complement strand
AGTAGTTATAGTGCCGATCAGATTCAAGTTCTGGAAGGTCTCGAACCGGTGCGAAAACGCCCAGGGATGTACATCGGTTCTACTGGCCCAAGGGGACTCCATCATCTAGTTTACGAGGTCGTAGACAACTCCATTGATGAGGCTCTAGCGGGTTATTGCACTCATATTGAAATTGACATCAATGCCGATGGTTCCGTTACCGTTACAGACGATGGACGTGGCATTCCCACCGATACTCATCCCACCACGGGCAAATCGGCACTGGAAACCGTGATGACGGTACTTCATGCAGGGGGCAAGTTTGGTGGCGGCGGCTATAAAGTGTCTGGAGGATTGCATGGTGTCGGGATTTCAGTCGTTAACGCGCTGTCTGAATGGGTAGAGGTGACGGTTTGGCGCGAGAACCGGGTGCACACTCAGCGTTATGAACGAGGAATCCCCGTTACGCAACTCATCGGCAAGCCATCAAAAGAAGCCCGAACGGGCACGTCAGTTTCCTTTAAGCCAGACACGCAAATCTTTGTCACCACAGGTATTGAGTTCGACTACACCACATTGGCGGGGCGTGTGCGAGAACTAGCTTACCTGAATGCGGGTGTCCGAATTACCTTTACGGATAACCGACTGGAGCAACCCCGTCAAGAAACCTACTACTACGAGGGGGGCATCCAGGAATATGTCGCCTACATGAACCGTGAGAAGGAACCTCTGCACCAGGAAATTATCTATATCCAGGGGGAACGCAACGGAACACAAGTCGAAGTGGCATTGCAGTGGTGCGTCGATGCCTACAGCGATAATTTGCTGGGCTTTGCCAACAACATCCGCACGATTGATGGCGGCACCCATTTGGAGGGGCTAAAGGCGGTATTGACGCGGACGATGAATGCGATCGCTCGCAAGCGCAATAAAATTAAAGAAAATGAAGCGAACCTCGGCGGCGAGAATGTTAGAGAAGGATTGACGGGCGTGATTTCCGTTAAAGTTCCCGATCCTGAATTTGAAGGGCAAACCAAGACGAAACTCGGCAACACCGAAGTACGAGGCATCGTCGAGTCCTTGGTGGGTGAGGTTCTAACGGAATATCTGGAGTTCCGTCCCAACGTGGCAGACGCTGTTTTGGACAAAGCGATACAAGCGTTTAAAGCGGCGGAAGCGGCACGTCGGGCGCGTGATTTGGTGCGGCGCAAATCGGTTCTGGAGTCTTCGCCGTTACCGGGTAAGTTAGCCGATTGCAGTTCTCGTGACCCCTCAGAATCGGAAATCTTTATTGTAGAAGGGGACAGTGCTGGCGGTTCCGCCAAGCAAGGAAGGGATCGTCAATTTCAAGCTATTCTGCCCCTGCGCGGCAAAATCCTCAACATTGAGAAAACCGACGACGCCAAAATCTACAAAAACACGGAGATTCAGGCTTTAATTACAGCCCTAGGTTTAGGCATCAAAGGTGACGAGTTCGACCCCTCGCAATTACGCTATCACCGGATTGTGATTATGACAGATGCGGATGTGGATGGGGCGCATATCCGCACGCTGTTATTGACGTTCTTCTATCGCTATCAACGGGCATTGGTGGATCAAGGTTATATTTATATTGCTTGTCCTCCACTTTATAAAGTAGAGCGGGGACGCAGCCATTACTACTGCTATAGCGATCGCGAACTCAACAATCTGATCCAACACGAGTTTCCCTCTAACGCCAGCTACACCATCCAACGCTTCAAAGGCTTGGGCGAAATGATGCCTACTCAATTGTGGGAAACGACGATGAATCCAGGCACTCGCACCTTAAAGCGAGTCGAAATTGAGGATGCAGCCGAAGCGGATCGGGTCTTCACCGTACTCATGGGCGATCGCGTTGGGCCACGCCGTGAATTCATTGAAACCTACGGTTCGCGCCTCAACCTCACCGATTTGGATATCTAAGTCAATCGGTACACCGAAGTTCCATTCCGTTGTTACAGGGGTCAGGGATTCTCTCTTGACTCCTGGTTTCTGATTCCGATCAAAGAACCTGAGAAATGACCGTGAATCTTATCAAATTAGGTTAATTGAGCGTAATAGAGTAACGCCACGACTTTTTTCAGGGAATCTCAACCAACCCTTCAATCTTAACTCCATGCCAACACATGGATGGAGAGTGTCCGCTTTCCTGTCGCCTGACGGACTGAGTGAACAGCCGGAGATGATGTATCAATCCGAACACAGAAGTTTAAGTTGTGTAAAAATTCTTAACGGCACTTCTCATGAAACCAGTATATTCTAACAATTTGGAAAAGCTTTAACTCTTTTGTAAGAAACAACACACAACCGTCAACTTTAAGGACAGGATAATTTGTAATGAGTAACAATTTAGCCACCAAGCTGCGTGAGGGTACTAAAAAAGCTCACACGATGGCGGAGAATGTGGGTTTTGTCAAATGCTTTTTGAAAGGTGTCGTTGAGAAAACCTCTTACCGGAAGCTAGTCTCAAACCTCTATTTCGTCTATTCAGCGATGGAAGAAGAGATGGATCGCCACAGCACACACCCTATTCTCTCCAAAATCTACTTCCCCCAGCTCAACCGGAAAAACAGCCTAGAGCAAGACTTGTACTTCTACTATGGTTCTAACTGGCGAGAGCAAGTAGCTCCTTCAAAAGCGGCTCAAGACTACGTGCAACAGATTCGGAACATATCTGCCTCACAACCAGAATTGTTGATTGCCCACTCCTACACTCGTTACATCGGTGACTTATCGGGCGGGCAGATTCTCAAAAAGATTGCCCAACGAGCGATGAACTTAGCGGAAGGACAGGGCACCGCTTTCTATGAATTCCCAGAAATTCCGGATGAGAAAGCTTTTAAAGCAACCTATCGGCAAGCACTCAATGAGTTACCCATTGATGACGCTATGGCAGAACGAATTGTAGATGAAGCCAATGCGACCTTTGGCATGAACATGAAACTGTTCAAGGAGTTGGAAGGTAACCTGATCAAAGCGATTGGTCAGATGCTGTTCAACACCCTGACACGCCGTCGCACGCCCGGCAGTACAGAACTGGCAACCGCAGAATAGACAATCGAATCGATCAATCTCACAATTGGCGTTGCTAATTTAAGGAATCATTAGGTACGACGGCTAAGAACGAAAAGACGTTGTTACATTCGTCTCTACTCTTAGCTGTGAAGCGTGCTTCACCAATCTTTTTGGTCATGCACCTCGCTAAGCGCTCTCACGAGAGCAACAGTCGCCTAATTATCCCTTACTTAAGCAACGCCTTAGTCCTTTTTGGACATGAACGCCTCTTGCCCAAACTGTTGCATTCCAAGGAAGTCAAGATATCTCTTCAGATAACCACTGTCTTTGCCTTGCCCTCCTTCCCAGCCTTCACCAGGGAACGAGCAGTCGTTGACTCAACCAGAAATGCGATTAGTCTAGAAGAGGAGATTCATACCCAGTTGCACTCACAGATAGCAGACTTTTCCTCTCATGCCTCGCTCCCCTGCTGTTTCTGATCTATCCCGTTGGAACGCAACTTCATATTGAAGCGACATTCGCATAACGTAACAAATCTTTAACAAAAAACTCAGTTAATTGAAATAATATTCTTATTGGTGTAATACGTGTCATACGTTACCGTATGACAGCTTGAGAGGCCTCATAGAATAAAAACCGTGGGCTGTCAGCCGCAGTCCTCTTGCTTCAGCCCACTTTTTTCCTCCCAGTCGCATACCAGCTAGTCTTTGTCGCCCATTCACCTGAAATCGTTAAGGAGTTTGCTTAATGAGCTAAACAATTTTAAATCAGCCTAGAATCTACGCAGCTTAGAGATCGGACTAACCAAACTAACCTAAGGCAAGTTGATAGTGATAACAAAGTGACATAAAACAATGTCACAGATTGCCTAAAAAAGACATCAAGCAATTTTTAAAGTTTTTTAGGGTGGCGATGCCCCCAACAGCTTAATCGAGTAGGCAAAATTACTGCCTCTAGCTAAATAACGACTTGGCTAAGATAGTCTGTTTTTTCTGAGTTTGTTGGTTGCTCTAGTCTCTGAAAAAAAATCCCAGTACGCCCATTAAACAGGCAGAACACGGGTTTACAAACAGCTTAATAGAAAAAGGTTATCTACTTTATCTACAACTCTACATGGTGGAAAAAATCTACCATGTCATAATGTTTTTGTCTAAAAAATCTGAAAATAATTATATTTTTTGGGGTTCAAGCTAAAGATTATTTAGGGTTATCTTTACAATAAATTTATATAAAATCATTAAAATTTAGAGAAACGAAAAGGACTAAATTCTTTCACGGCAAGCATTACAGACCAGGCAAGGCTAAAATAGCCCGCTTATTAATATGTTTTTTTCAAAAAAAAGGTCTCCAGGTACTGGATCTCTTTCCATAAAAGATGCCATTATTATCAAAGTAAAGAAATATAGGATTTGATTGCGAGAATCAATAAGACTCTGGATTACATCTATATAAGATGTAATCAATCTGTCTTGCATTGCTCTACGATGCCAAGAAACGGAACTGTTCTTAACAAGTTGATTTCGCAATTTGATTTCACTCTCGTAAAGCCTCCCGTCAGGGTTATCGCCCCTCGGATTATCACTCTTGTCAACCTTTAGCTTCTTGGAGCACTGATTACCATGTCTAAGATCGTCGAAGAAGTACGGACAGCCACTGCAACCGTTGATTCTCAACGTCCCACAACCCAAAAAGTTCACATCTCAACGTTTGCGGGTAATGGTGGCAATATTCCTGATGGTCACGGTAGCTTTCAGGATGACATTGTTGTTACAGACAAGTTCAAGATCACTGAGGTGAGCGTTACGCTGGAAAACCTAGTTCACACTTGGGTTGGCGACCTCACCGTGCGCTTGCGCCATTTGGAAAGTGACACCGTGGTTGAGCTGTTCCGCCGACCGGGTCAACCCTACTTCTCTTCTAGTGGCTATAGCAACGACCTCAAGGGCGATTACAGCTTCAACGACAACAACAGCTACAAATTTGAAGTGGCAGCGGCAGAGAATTCTGTTATTCCTGGTGGGAACTATACTTCACTCCAACCTCTCTCTGCGTTTAATAATCTCTCAGCCGCAGGCACTTGGCGACTCATCATCACCGATTGCTCTGCGGGTGACTCTGGTGCCCTTGGTTCTTGGAGTCTGACATTGGGATAGAGATGAATCGACTGCCTTCTGAAGGAATCTGCTTCTTGGAGGGAAGAGTTGATCACTCAGGATTAGGCGGCTCATCATCGAGTATAGACACAAAGATTGACTGAAGCTTACAGCTCCAATTAAATATATCGGTTGACAACTCTCATATTTTTTGTGAGAGGCTATAAGAGTGTGCCGGAGGATGGAAAAGTCTGCGGAAGGAGCTGCTACTAATCCATCTTCAATTGGGTTGCCGTCCTAATGGCAACCTACGGGGCTGAGCTTGTCTGATCTCAAATCCGTTCCATCACTGATTACACACAAACACAGAGGGGTTTTTAGGGGAGATTGCTTTTATTCTCCCCTGCACTCCTACCTGTACCTAGCTATAGTTTTCCTGAACGACTTAAGTTGCATCAGGCGCAATGCAGTTAGAACAATGGAGCCAATCTTTACTGCTTTTTCTGGCTAAATCTTTCAGATTAAATGCACCCAAACCAGCAGAGGAGAGCTATAACTCTTTCCGTTATCTAAGTAACTTTTCCTAGGGGATCATCATTCTACAATGACTCTTGCTATCAAAGCAATCAGAAATTAAGGGATTGGCATTGGGCAGGGTTAAATGTAATACTAATTTTTGCTCATCCTACCTAATTGATAAAACTCTCCTCATAGGAGCGACTAGGACACGTTTGGCGGCGCTTGATTCGCTAACCGCTAAGTTTGCCTGAAGGCAACAGAGCAAGTGCTTTGTGAGACTATAATTATTTTATCAATGGGCTTCTAGAAACGGAGTGCAGGGCGACGCCCCCAAATGTGAAAGGAGCGGCGTAAGTCCTGCTCACAGATAAAATCTTCTTACAAGTTTTTTACAATTTTTGTCTAGTGTATAAAATAAGAATCCTGTGATTAGGTTTCTTGGTTCAACACTGTTAGTCCTCTTCAGTATTGGCAAAACTTACAGCTCATTGGGTCATCAGGTCAGGACGTGGCAAACCGGATATATTGGGTGTGGCAAGGTGTAATTCTATTCGCTAGTGCGGCGGCTGGGTGCAGTTTTCTAATTTCTCCTCTGATATCAATGAAAGCACCAGCACAACCAGTCACTTTTCCCTCAGTGGCTCAGCCGATGCTGCCCTCGATTACGTTTTCAGTACCGTCGAGGTTTCAAGGCAAAATTGTTAGGCACATCACTCTGCACAGTAAACAGAAAGTCCTCGCTCTCACCTTCGATGATGGGCCATGGCCTAGCACTACATCCCAAATCCTAGATATTCTTCAGCAGAACCAGACTAAAGCCACGTTTTTTTTCACTGGAAGCAATTTACAAAGATTACCCCAAATGGGAAAACGTGTGATAACTGAAGGTCATGCGATCGGCAACCATACTTGGCATCACTGGCATCGTCCCATGGATGAGTTTACGGCAAGGCGTGAAATTGAGGACACTGATAGGATACTCAAGAAAATCACGGGTGTTAAAACCTTCCTATTTCGACCTCCCAACGGCTTTCTTTATAATGGATTAGCCGACTATGCTCTAAAGCAAAAAGATGTGGTTGTAATTTGGTCGGTTGATGCTGGAGACTGGCACAATCATGGCGTTTCTGTCGAACGATTAGTGAGTTGCGTTGTGGAGAGGGTTAAACCAGGGGACATCATACTCATGCATGATGGGGGTGGCGATCGCTCGAAAACGGTGCAGGCGTTACCCAAAATTATTGACCAACTCGCGCAGCGCGGTTACCAGTTTGTGACAGTGCCTGAAATATTGCAGCTCAAAGATCAGGAACTCACGAAAAAGCCGATGGTTTGATTGAAGATTGGCCTTGAAAGGCGCTGGATTTCTTCGAGCATGAACTGGAATGGGTTAATCTTACCAGCTCTCCAAATGGCTGCGCTAAATCGGTGAGAGCCGCAATTGGAAAGGTCTTGTTGGAGCTAACGATAAGACTATTGCAGAAAAAGTAATGGACGAACAAAAGGTCACTCAAGTACAGTGTTCGGTCGTCAGGAATGTATTCAATTTTAGCAATAGGATTGTATATCTTCCCCACACTGATCGGCTAGGAAACAAAGAGCACGAAAACGTAAGCCGACTAGCTGTTCGTAGAAAGGATTCAGTTTACACAAGGGGGGAATATACCCGACTTTACGGCCAAAAATGATAATATCGCGCTCAAATGGACACTGGGAGGGAATCACCCTAGCAAGAAATCGAGCCATTTCAGGGTCATAAATCTGGATTTGATCAAGCCATTGACGTAGCTGATGTAAGGCATTGAACGAGAATTTCGATAGTTGATGACTTTGAGCGGATTGGGAACTCTTGTTAGAAGGGGTGGCTAAGCCAGTAAGGGGATTAGATGAATTATTGGTGCAAATAGCATTCATGAATTTTTCCTCATTTTGGGTTATTCATTGAACGGATTTAAGGGGCATTTTCTGTCTATTGTTCGTTTCCCAACGAGAGTCCACGATAGAAGAATTGTCCATTAACCTCTCGCTAAGATACAGTTGTACAAGTCATTGACTGGGCTTTCTTGATCTTACATAAGAAAAAGCAAAGCTTGTACTGAGCCAATTCAAAAATTACTAATAGTGTTGATATGAAGTGGCTATCTCTACTCTGTGTTATTTCTGTGTAAAAATATCAGTACCCCAAGGGATAATTTTCCGGCTTGGTCGTTGTTGTCACTCTGACTTGGGAGAGAGCCAAGCAAGCCATAAAACTAAATTTTCTATTCCTTCGTCTGACTAGAATTTTGTATATTAAATTACTTATTTGATTGATAATAGAGTTAAATTTGACATAAAAAAGAGAGCAGGCTTCTAGCTTGCTCTACAAAGAATTAATGATGATGGGGGTTGGGAGCTTGCCCAACCCTTTGATCCCCATCAATGTTACTTCACGCTAACCTTCGCGCCAGCTTCTTCCAACTGCTTCTTAGCGTCTTCAGCCGCATCCTTCGCAATTCCTTCCTTAACGGGTTTGGGAGCCGCTTCCACTAAATCTTTAGCTTCTTTCAGACCTAAGCCAGTCAGTGTCCGTACCACCTTAAGAATGGCAATCTTCTTATCAGCGGGAACATCTTCGAGAATCACATCAAATTCAGTCTGTTCCTCGGCTTCTTCTGCTGGGGCAGCCCCACCGGCACCAGGAGCCATCATCATCATGCCACCGACCGGGGCAGCTGCACTGACGCCGAAGGCTTCTTCAATTTGCTTAACCAGTTCAGCGGCTTCGAGTAACGTCAGAGATTTGAGTTTTTCGAGAATTTCATCGGTTGTAGCAGACATTTGGTAAACTCCTTGGAGATTAGTTGAAATTAGTTTTCTGGCTAGCCCACGTAAATGGGCCATTTTAACAGGAGGGAACTCCGGAGGCTCCCAGTCGCGGTTTTAGGCCGCCTCACTGTCAGAGGTGCCTTGCTCTTTGTCCGCGATCGCTTGCAGGCATCGACCCAGAGAAGCCGGAACCTCATTAATACTGACAGCAACCTTCGTTGTGACGGCATTAATTGCCCCAGCAATTTGGGCAATCAGTTGTTCCTTCGAGGGCAAGTCGCCAATCGCCTTGACTTGAGCTTCGTTCAAGGCGCGACCTTCCATCACGCCGCCTTTGAGTTCGGTCTTCTTGCTGGCTTTCTGGAAGTCTTGGTAAGCCTTAATCGCACCGCTAATGTCGTCTTTGACTAGCATGAAGGCGGATGAGCCGGAAAGAAATTCCGTCATCGGTTGCCATTTGGCATCCTCGCCAATCGCCAGCCGCATTAGCGTGTTTTTGGTCACCTTGCAAACGGTGCCTGTTGGGCGTAAACGTCTCCGTAAGTCTGTAATTTCAGCAACGGTCAGCCCTTGATAGTTGATTACAACCGCTAGCTGAGCTTCACTCAAGATTTGCTTGAGATCTGCCACAACAGCTTGTTTGCTTTCAAGTGTTCTACCCATCGTTATCTCACCTCCTTTAAAAAATTGCAGGTTGCAGGTTAGCTGCGGCTTGCAGATGAAGCGATTGAAGGTTAGAAGCCGTTTTACGTTTCAACCTTCAAGCTTTCAACGTTCTAGCCTGAAACCCCTCGACCAAAACAAAACCCCAGACGCCATGCCGGGGTTTTACTTCGTATCTCGGACGCCACATCACTATCCATGAATGTCGGCGGTACGAGAGATACGCGAGCACATTGACCTCGGCAGGATATTAAGCGATTTGCACCTGCTGTCTTTAGCACAAGCTTTCTTTAGTTTTTCGGTCTGGGATTTTGAATGAGTCTAAACCTCAAATTTCAAGCTTAGGCCGCTTCACCCACCTTCATGTCGCGCAGGGCGTTGATATCGACTTGAATCGATGGCCCCATTGTGGACGATACATACACAGTACGCCAATAACGACCCTTGGCTCCTGAAGGACGGTTGCGGTCAATGGTTTCCTGCAAAGCTTTGAGATTCACTAGCAGGTCTTCGGCGCTAAAGGATGCTTTACCAAACAACACATGGACGATGCCGGTGCGGTCAGCCCTAAACTCTAGTTTACCAGCTTTGAATTCTTGAATCGCCTGAGCCAGATCAAAAGTGACGGTTCCACCTTTGGGAGAAGGCATCAAACCTCTTGGACCCAAAAGACGACCTAATTTTGCCACTTGGGGCATGACGTCCGGAGTAGCAATCAGGAGGTCAAAATCCATCATGCCTTTTTGAATTTCGTCAATCAATTCCTCAGAACCGACCAAATCAGCACCGGCACTACTCGCTTCCGTAACTTTCTCGCCTCTGGCAATTACGGCTACCCGCACCGTTTGGCCGGTGCCTTTGGGTAGCGCTACGGTCGTTCGCAGTTGTTGGTCGGTGTACTTCGGGTCAATTCCCAAACGGATATGTGCTTCCGCTGATTCCGGGAATTTTGCCGTTGCTGTTTCTTTTAACAGGTTCAGTGCTTCTAAGGGATCGTAAGGTCGATCCTCGACCTTTTTTTGTAGTTCCTGTAGTCGGCGTGATAGCTTTCTTGTCATCAATCTCTCCTGGGGTGACTAACGAAGCTAATGCTTCTCCCCCGAATCGGGTTTACAACTAACTTTTTTGGGGTGAATTTTGCCGAGAGGGCACTAATCCGCGATCGCCACACCCATATTGCGAGCAGTTCCTTCCACAATTTTCATCGCGGCCTCAATATCATTGGCATTGAGGTCGGGCATTTTCGTTTGGGCGATTTCTTGGAGTTGCGCCCGCGTAATGGTCCCAACTTTTTGCTTGTTGGGTTGACTTGCCCCTTTGGGAATTCCGGCAGCTTTTTGAATCAGCACCGATGCGGGTGGCGTTTTGAGAATAAACGTAAAGCTACGATCCTCAAACACCGAAATTTCGACCGGCACGACCATTCCCGCTTGATCGGCTGTTTTGGCGTTGTACTCCTTACAGAACGCCATAATATTCACCCCGTGTTGGCCCAATGCCGGACCAACGGGCGGGGCAGGGTTGGCTTTCCCGGCTGGGAGAGCCAACTTAATCATTGCAACGACTTTTTTGGCCATTTCTAGCTAGTTTTTTGAACCTGGTTGAATTCCAATTCTACTGGCGTATCTCGTCCAAAAATCGAGAGTAACGCCTTGAGTTTGCTCCTTTCGGGGCTAACTTCAATCACCTCGCCTTCAAAATCTTTGAACGGACCGGAAAGCACCACGATTTTATCTCCGACTGCCATATCAATTTTGACAACCGGTTCTTGTTCCTGGGCTTGCTTGAAGATCCGTTCGATTTCTCCTGGACTCAGTGGCACGGGTTTTACATGTCCCCGTCCCCGTCCGTAGCGACGTTTTTGTTCTGCCCCAACAAAATTAATCACATTTGGTGTGTTTTTAACAACCTGCCAGGTGTCATCATCCATCACCATGTGGACTAATACGTAACCGGGGAAGACTTTTTCTTCGGAGTGTTGCCGAGAACCATCCTTCCGGATTTTCACCGTCGGCGTCTGCGGAATTTGCACTCTTAAAATCCGGTCAGCCACATCCAAGGTTTGAATGCGCTGTTCCAGGTTGGTCTTGACCCGCTTTTCACAGCCAGACGCCACCTGAACCGCGTACCAGTGGGCGGTTTGAGTTTGTTCGGGTTGTTGATTTGAATCGTTTGATTCGTCTGCGGCAAAACTCATCAAAATACCTGTTTTGATACCCATACAAAGAGGCCATCCACCAAATAAATTAAGGTGGCGCTTAAAATCACCATCAGTAGCACGGCTGCTGATTCGCTAATTAACTGCTGCCGACTCGGCCAAACCACTTTACCGAGTTCTTCTTTGGTGTCATCAAAGAACGTTGCTACGTTAAACCCGGATTCAGTGCTTTGAGTCTCTGATTCAGTTTTCGTTTTTTTTGCCACGACCTTAGATCTCCCCGTCACTCGATTTTAGGTGCAAGATTCTTGGATTTATCTGCCCACAACATTGATTTCGTGGGCGGGCAGGGCGTTTACCCGGAGAAACCCAATCGCCAAGCTTCCGTTAACGCAGCTTTAAGGTATCTCCATGAATGAGACACTTTGCTTGCAACCGCTTCCAAAACAAGTTTACCCGAATTTTTTGACTTTCATGGGAAAAGACCAGTCAAAAGAGTGGCTTCGGGCAGAAGCAGAACTTTGTCTTTCTACATTGTATTTCTTTGAGAGCGCGCCCTGGAGGACTTGAACCCCCGACATCAGGTTTTGGAGACCTGCGTTCTACCAACTGAACTAAGAGCGCACGGGGTGATTGGGGTAGTAGTCATAAACCCCTCACATCACATTATTTAGTTTAGCGCAGGGCGTCAACATAAAGTCAATGCCTTGCCAAATTAACTTATATTCCCCGGTCAAAGCGTTGTTTGATGCGAGTCGCTTTACCCACGCGATCGCGCAGATAGAACAACTTCGCCCGACGCACCCTACCTCGGCGGATAATTTTAATGCTCTCCACTCGCGGAGAATGAATCAAGAATACCCGTTCTACGCCGACGCCCTGAAAAACGCGTCGGACTGTGATCGTTTCGTTGATACTACCGTTACGCATAGCAATTACGGTGCCTTCGTAAGGCTGTACCCGTTCCTTGCCGCCTTCTCGGATGCGTACCCCAACCCGCACGGTGTCACCGACATGAATCACGGGAAGATTTGATTTAAGCTGTTCCGCTTCGATGGAGCGAATAATCTCTTGAGCCTTCATTGATTGATTTTCTTATAAAAGTCACAATCTCTAATATTAGCGTGTTCGATCAGTCTGCGTCTAGAGATATAGCGGCAAAATTTTTCCTTTTTCAATGAGTGGCACAATAAGCTGTTACGCATTTAATTTGTATACCTTCACACCCCACACCCTACACCCTACACCCCACACCCCTTTCAAAAATTTTTATATCCAATTTAGATGCGCCGCAGCTTATCTAACCTTCCTTGACTGATGAATCAAACGACATACGTGACTGAACTCGTGGTTGAAGTGATCACCTTCGCAAGATGGTAATTGACATTCAGAACACGACAACGTGCTTGACTCATGCAATATTAGAATATTAAAAATTCAAATATTGCATAAATCCAGTTTTTTCGCATCTTTAAATACAAAAACTGAGAAAAAAAAACAGTATTACACTCTCAATGAAGTTTACTGAAGTTTCAATTTCAGTTTTTTTAGCTTTAAACTTCACCATTCTTCAGGGGCAACTTGCTTGCTCCAGAAAACTTTTGTGTGGGTGTGAATAGAGTGAAACGATCAAAAATTTTCCAAAATATTCTGCTAACTAGCCCAGCCATTGTTAGTGGAATACTATTAATATTCAGCTCAGTAGTAGCAACTGCACAGGAAACTCAGTCTATCGCTGTGTCTTCCGATGCCAATACATCCGCATCCGTAACACCTGTTGAACTCTTGCCATTGGGTAGTACGGCTCAAGTCCTTGAAAACAATTCAGTAGCCACTGCCTCCCTATCCATAGAACCTAAAAAACACGTTGAACAGCCTCCCCAACAATCACTTGTTGACATTAATTCAACAGATTTACCGATCAAAACGGCTCAAAAATCTAGCGAGGCTCAGATAGAGGAAACAGGCATCCCGACTGGGGAACGAATAACTCCCTATAGCGAGATTGAA
>DATNQL010000991.1:0-2901 GCA_036704025.1 Stenomitos sp. | reverse complement strand
TAGACCTGTCTTGAAAATGTCGGTAGGATAGGAAATTAACTAACGGGACTTAGACATTTTCTCGCCCCTAAAGGGGCTGAAAACCTCTGGCAGCAAGGAAAAGAGGTCGATTAGCTAAAACTGGCTGAAACCCCTGTAAATACTAGGTTGATGCCAATTTGAGCTAAAAGGCTTTCTCTGGCTAGGTTTGAAACTCTTGTGGCTCAGTTTTTGTCTAAGTCTGGCTAATCGGCTGAGAAATAGGAGTGAGTTGGACTTGGTAGCCTAAGGCTGTAGCACGATGACAAAGACGCTGGAGTAAACGATCTTGTTGACGGGTATCAAGATAATTAACTCCTAAATCTCGATAAGGCTCATGCTTAGTAAGCATATGATACAGAGCTATCACAATCCGATGAGCCACAGCGACAATTGCCTTTTTATGTCCCCGTCGTGCGACTAAGCGGCGATAGACAGCATTCAGATAAGAGTTTTTACATCTGACGGCGGCATTGGCAGCTTGTACCAAAGCACTACGCAACCAAGTATTACTTTGTCCGGTTCTTCCTCCCAAACGTTGACCAGCACTCTCATAGTTACCCGGACAAAGTTTCGCCCACTTAGCTAAGTGAGCCGCACTTTTAAAGCGAGTCATATCACAACCAATTTCTGCCATCAGTAGTTCTGCTGTCGAACGAGCAACACCAGGAATAGAATCAAGTAACTCGATAGCTTTGCGCCAACACAGAGGTTTGAGACTAACTTCAGACTTATCTGGCTCAACGGTCTCAGATAAGCAGTTATGGTCGTCAGAATCATCCTCACAAGAACTTTGTGCATCAATCGATTGACAGATCTGGTGGTCAAAAACAACGATTTGCTCCTCTAAAAATTCCAGATGTGTCAAATGAGAAGCTATCAAAAAGCGATGGTGCTCTCGCACCTGCCCTTGTAAAGCTTTTTCCAACTCAATTTGCTTTGGTACTAAGCGGCCTTTTGCGTAAGTAGCTAACACATGAGCATCGTTTTGACCTTCGGCTAGAGCTTTGAGCATACTTCGTGCAGACACTCCAGTGATATCAGTCACAACAGAGGCAAGTTTGATGTTCGCCCATTCCAATACTTTTTGCAGTCGATTAACAACACTTGCCCGTTCTCGCACCAAGGTAGTGCGTTGACGAGTTAAATCTCGTAGATCCCGTTGTGGCAAAGGCGGAATGAAACTCCCTCGCAGTAAACCATGTCTTGTCAGTTCAGCAATCCACTCAGCATCTTTGACATCTGTCTTCCGCCCAGGCACATTTTTAATATGTTGGGCGTTAACTACCATCACCTCAAAACTGGATTCCAAAATGTTATAAATGGGCTTCCAGTATTCTCCTGTGCTTTCCATCGCTATGTGAGTAATCTCTAAACTACTCAACCAGCTTGAAAGTGACAGCAACTCCTGAGTAGTTGTGCCAAAACTACGTGTTTCCTTAGACAATTTGCCGCTCTCAGTTGGCCACAAGCAACAAGCAACTACCAACTTTTTATGAACGTCCAAACCAGCACAGTGAGAATAGGTTACTTCCATCTTGATATTCCTCACTCGACCTAGCAAACTGGCTGGATACTCTGGTTAAAAAGATTCTGTCTTGCGTGCTTACCCGTTTAATAGGTTTCACAATTGGTTGTGCCGTTGAGTATCCGGGTCTGTCTCTTGCTCAGGCTCAATGCACTATTGTCTAAGCCGACCTCATCTCCAGTTTCTACGGCAGAGGGTAACATATTTTCATCCTTGGTTGTGAGCGCAGCTCATGGAGGTCTCTTGCATAAATCCGAGAAACCCCTCCCCAACCCTCCGGTAAATAAAAGGCTTCGTCCTCTCTTTCTCCCCTTGTCAGAGAGAAAGAGAGGGGTCAGGGGGATTGAGCCGGAGCTCATACGAGGAGGTTAATTTGACGTTTGCAAGAGGTCTACTCTTCCTTAACCCAGCGAGTTGCTGTTGCTAGTGGTACAGTACAGTCGCCTTTGTGCCAAGACTTTGAATGGCAACGGGGGCATCCATTATCTTCTAATGCAATCTTTATGCTTGACCACTGTTGCCCTCAGAGTCGCAAGCCTCAGTGAAAGCCCAATCTGGATCTTCTTCTATGCGGCGATCCGCTTTAACATTGGGCTTGCGCTCGGAGGTAGAAAAGCCTACCAATGCAGAAAGACCAAGAACAACAATAGCTACGATTTCCATTTCTTCTGCCTCAAAAATTAATAGTTCAACGGTAGAAAACGTTCGACGAGTTAAGTCACTGCAATACGTAACGCCTTGTGGGAAGCAACTAGGGCTTTTTGGCAGATGCGAATGAGATTGCTTAAAGACTCATCCTATGAGATGAATAAAGGCTCTAGTCCTCGGTAGTGCATGGCTCGAGCCAAAAATTGGCTGGTAGATTTAGGGTTTATGGGTAGGGGTCTTGAGTGTTGAGTAATATCCAATGACGACGCTAGGGGATGGTTCAGATACAAGATTGGTTATCTCTATTACCCATCAAATCAAGGACTTAAAACCCTGTCAGAGCTATTCCTGCTTTGTGTGTGACTTAAGATTCATGACTTGCACCACACCATTCTCAGTCGATAGGATGAACTTGAATTCATTATGCTACCTCTTACAGGGACGGCAACAAATTTCTGGAGAATTCATCAAAGCTTTTTATTCTCCTCAAAGTATTATGTAATTTTTATAAAACTTACGTTTTACAGGAACAATTGGCGGTAATCGCACATCTAATGAACTTCTGTGTACATCCTTTCTGGATGAGTTGGCGTTCGCATCCTGCGCTATTGGATGCGTCATCCCACCCTTCAGCCTACCCGGAAGCTGAACTTAACTTTTATATAACAATCTGTAACAATTAATAGAGCCTACCATCACAGGTGCAG
>DATNQL010000990.1:0-2827 GCA_036704025.1 Stenomitos sp. | reverse complement strand
ATGCCATTGGCGTTGTTTTGGTATGTTGGCGAAACACCCTGGTGAAATGACTCTGACTGGTGAAACCGACTTCCTGACAAATTTCCACAAGCGCTAATTCTTGATGGCGCAGCAATTGCTTGGCTTTCTCAATCCGGCATTGCATCACGTATTGATGCGGTGTCAGTCCCGTAGATTGCTTGAACAAACAGGCAAAGTAATTCGGACTCATCCGCACGGCAGCCGCAATTTCGGCTAGCGTCAAGTTTTGGTCTAAATGCTCGTTGATGTAGGTTACTGCTTGCTTTAGCTTATATTTCGGCAATCCACCTGTATAGTCTTTTATCTTCTCTGGGTGGGAACAGTATCGTCTGAGCAAATGCGCCGAGAGTGCGGTTGCCATAGACTCAGCATAAAGCCGACTGTCGGTGCCTCCAGCCTCTAACTCCGCCATCAGTGCCAATCCCATGTGCTGAATTAAGGGATCGCGGATGTGTAACTGTGGTACTAACTCGATTTTCTGTGTGTCGGCAGATTCACAAGCTGCACGTTCAAGGGTTGCAGGTTCAAGAAACAATTCGAGTAATGGTACTTCGCGATCGACCTGTGTTTTAGGTAAAGATTGAGTAGCCGGGATAATGGCAATCTCCCCCTTGGCATAATCAACCTGTTTCCAGCGTCCATCGAGTAGATAAGTAGCTCGAAAATCATCCAGAGCAATGAGGATGAAGTGCTGACGGAGGTGAGTTTCAGCCATTTCGTCAGCAGGTTCTAGCTCATAGATGAGGTTCAAGCCATCCCATCCTGACTCGAAGCTGGAGAGAAGGTGTAGGTGTACAGGCGGTTCGCTGCTGGACACGGCTGGTATTAGGTTGAATTTGCTGTTTTCAATTTATCAGGCGTAGAGACAGGCGTAGAGACGCGACTAATCGCGCCTCTGTAATTTGTGAAATTAGGAGGCGAGTGGCATCCGCTCAGCATAGAACTGCTTGAGTCGCGGTACTAACTGATTTTTCCAGCAGTTAGCCAAGTCCTCTAACTCCAGCGTAAAGATAGTTGCATCTCCGTAAGGATAGGCGACAACAATCAGTGCGCGACTGACTTCCAGGTTATAGAAGTCTCTGACTGCCTTTACTTGTGCCGTAACTTGCTCTAGCTTGTCACCGAGGTGCATCAAATCAGCTACCACCTCTGTCTGTGATGTCCACTCGATGACGTGAAGTGAGCCGTTGTATTCGCCCATGAAGTCCAGCTTGGCAGCATAGGGTAAAATTCCCTTATGAGGAACAACCTTCTCTACAAGATAAACTTTCCCCAGTTTCTTCACAACTGGCTCTACACTACGTCTGTAAGCCTTAATGCGATCGCAGTAGTGTGACACGAGTTCTCGGTTGAAGTGCTGCTCCATCAGTTTATGGAAGGAAGCACCCTCTATTCGGTTTTTGTTGGCAATCCACTCAGATGCTTGCTTGTCTAAATTCTGCCGCCATCCTCTGGAGGCAGTGGTGGACTTCTTAAGCCAAGTGGCATTAAGCACTGTCCCTATCGCTGGACGAAGTTTTCCGTCAAACTCATCTTTATAGAAGGACAAACCATTGACCAAAGTAGGACGCTGAAGACAGAACTCCAGTTGTTTGTATTCTTCCAGTTTTTGGGCAAATGGAAGTGAAGGCTGGAATAGTCCTGCCTCATTATGCTGATTCTGATTCATAATGAACTCCGATGTTTTATTAAATTGACTTCCCCTGGTTCGTCAGAGCTAGGGGATTTTCATTTAGACTGTCAAGCGCCTGGTCGAAAATCCCTGTTTAAGCTCTTGAACTATAGGTAATACCAATTCACTCAAAACTTGCTACAGAGGCTTTTCTTATTCCCCCCTTGATAAGGGAGGTTAGGGGGGTCAATGTGTAGCGCAGTAAAAGTGAAATGGTATAAAGTCTCACTGTGTTGGCTAAACAAAAATATAAGCGAGGAATTAGGGCAGACAAGGACACATCGTAATAGCTAAAGCAAGAGATGCAGCCGTATCTCTGTCTCGTTAAGGCATTCCTACGCCTGCAATACTCCTTTTCCAGTTTTTTCTGTTAGCCGTTTAGTAAAACGACTAACAATTTCTGACTGTTAGCCGCTTCTACTGTATTAGCCGTTTCTTCCTGTGTTCTATTAAGCGCTTACGTTCTGTACGAGAGAGATCTGTCTCAATGTAAGAATCAACGTAGGGATCGTCCTTTATAAGCCATCTTGTTACCTTCCGGCCTAGCTCAGTCAGTTTTATATGTGTAGTACGCTTCGGCCCAGGCGTCTTATGAGATATTCGAGGCTGATTTTTGTAGTTGTTGCGGATAATCAAGCCACGATTTTCCAATCGTCTAA
Organism: Stenomitos sp.; assembly: GCA_036704025.1. GTDB lineage: Bacteria > Cyanobacteriota > Cyanobacteriia > Cyanobacteriales > Coleofasciculaceae > Allocoleopsis. The sequence goes on along the minus strand of DATNQL010000990.1, from coordinate 475 downwards.
GAGAGCGGGAAAAGTCAGCTCGGATAGCTGGTGTCCATTCTTGCTCATAAAACTCTGATGGATGGAATCCCCACGAGAATCCTAGGCTAGAAATATCAGAGTTATAGAAATCATCATCTTCTAGTTCCTCCTCTAGTTGCAGCCGAAATTCTAAAACCTGTAACATCCTTTTTTGGAGGTTGCTAAGTTTTAGTGCCGCTTTTCTAACTGATGGACTGTCCAAGTTTTTGTTTATCTCAGCGATGCTCAATTTAGCTCCGCTGTCGTGGTCAAACTGCTTAACTAAAGAACATACAAAGCCTTGTTCATCAAGCAGTTTGGCTACCCTGTAACCTAAGCTAGTTAGCTTTATTGCTGTAGTGCGCTTAGGTGGCGGAGTATAAGGAGATGGTCGAGGCTCATAATTGCAGTTGTTCCGTACAATCAAACCACGATTCTCTAACCTTGCTAGAGATTTAGACCAAGACGCTCGTTT
>DATNQL010000989.1:0-8299 GCA_036704025.1 Stenomitos sp. | reverse complement strand
GAGCCGTAAGAATGCAGAAAATGATGGCGACCACTAATGCCGCCAAACATAATGCGATAGTAGTGTCGGTATTGGCGTTGATTTGTGCCATAAAATCAGCTTCTGGCACCACCACCACAATGAGCCAATCCAAGCCTAATTGATCTTGCCAGGGGGTGACTTGAATAAATTGGCGCTGACCTGCAATCTGGAAATTGAGTTGTTGGCTCCTTTTAATCTTGCTCAGGTTACCAAAATGTGATGTCAAATATTGGGTTGTTAATCGAATTAATACATCTTTACTATCTAATGCCTTTAATCTCTTGGCTTTACCATTAACCACCCTGAAGGGTCGTTCGCTAGTGGAACTACCTACTAGTAAACCATTCCGTTCTAAGATAAAGGTCTTTCCTGACTTGCTGACTTTTAAATTAGTCAAGAAATTACTAATCTGAGAAAGGAGATGATCGATGCTAAGGACGCCTACAATTTTCTTCTTTTTGTCGTAGATGGGATAGCTAGCAGAAATCGATATGATATCTGGCTTATCTTCCCACTGATAAATTTGGCTCCATAGAGCTTTACCCGCTTTCACGGCATCGGTATACCAAGCCTCCGTGTGCGGACTCCAGTCTTTAACTCCCTGAAGTTTCGTGCGATTTCCTTGGTTATCTGTCTCGTAGATGTAGAGTTTACCGAGCTTAGGTTGGGAAACTTCATTAATCAGCAGGCTACCATTTTCTAGGCGTTCAAGCCCAATATATTCACCTTTGGTATTGCCGTAGCAAATGTAGCCTACATCGAACACCTGCATTTGTTTCCAAAAGTAGCGTCCCGTGGTTTCAAGATCAGAGAGGTCTAACAAACCTAACTCAGCTGCATCTCGATTGATTCGATTAATCTGATGAGGAGTGGCGAAGTAGGTATCGAGGTGCTGATCGATGCGATCGCTAATTTCACTGCGTAACCGGGTTGCGAGGTCATTTACCGCTTTCTGCCCGTTCATAAACGAAAGATACCCCACAAGACCCACAGCCCCAACAATTTGCACGACGAAGGGGACAATTAGGACAGTTCGCAAGGGAACTTTTCCAGAAACCTTAGCAAATAAGCGGCTGAGAGGTTGTAGTGACATCGGGGCGTGCATCAGTGCGCTTCTGAATCAGGAGCGCTCAAGAGAGGGCAAGACCTACACCATTGAGCTATTCATACCAATTCTCTGGATAGTTGCTACAAATACTTTTCTTTTCCCCTAGTGAAGCCGGAGCTTGAGTCAGGAGATTCAGCGCCTCGAACTGTAGCACTTCAATCGCGAAATGGTATGAGTACACTATTCATCGAATTTGTGCAGCATCCCTGATTATTTGCTGCGATGCCCCTACTCCCATTGTCGCTTGCCCAACCCAGCCATAGCCTCCTTGATTGCTCTCAAAAATTCTTAAAGATTTGCTACAAAAAAAGCACCCTTGGTGGGCGCTTTTTCGGTTAATCAGCAAAAATTACAACTGGAGAAATTAGGCCAGCTCTGCTTCAGCAGGAGCTTGAGCCGCAACGGGGTAAACACTGACTTTTTTCCGGTTTTTATCTTTTCTCTCAAAGGTGACAACGCCATCAATCAGCGCAAACAAGGTGTCATCGCTACCGCGACCCACATTGACACCCGGATGAACCTTGGTACCGCGCTGACGGATCAAGATGTTACCAGCTTTGACGACCTGACCCCCAAAGCGTTTAACGCCTAAGCGCTGAGCATTCGAGTCACGACCGTTACGAGTACTACCTGTTCCTTTCTTATGAGCCATAGTGTCCTGAGTAAGTGTTGTTTACAGTCAGCTTAATCTGTAGAGGTGTAACCCATGCTCACCTCTACTCGGATTCACGCCTATTTCTATTGTGAAGTAGCTTCGGTGGATTCCTCGGTGCTGGGTGCTTCAGTGGTGACAGGTGTCTCGTTTTGCTCCTGCGAATAGGAACTTACCACAGAACCATTCATACTGATGGAATTAATCATCAGGCGGGTAATTTCTTGCCGATGTCCCCGCTTTTTACGAGTCTTCTTCTTGGGCTTCATCTTGTAGACGAGGACTTTGCGACCGCGAAAGTGCCGCAGCACCGTGCCCTCGACGGCTGCACCTTCAACGAAGGGCTGACCGATGGTCACCGTGCCATCATGCTGCACGAGCAAAACGTTATTAATGGTGACATTCTCTTCGGGTTGGACAGCTAACAGTTCAATGTCGTAAAAGCGACCGGGTTCTACTCGCAGTTGCTTGCCACCCGTTTCGATAATTGCATAACTCATGGGATTGTCCTTAAAAGGTTGCCGTACAGGTAGCTGGTTGATTAGGCGCAAAAGGCGCTTTAATCATTGTTTTCCAGCTTTTGATGTGTCTCAACCTGATCCGAGCAGGTAAGAGCAGACAATCTCTCATCTTATCTTGATTATTGGGCTATTTGTCAAGTTATTCCCGTAAGCCGGACAACAGTATCTAATTTTCGATGAACTTGAGAGGGATTTCAGGGTGATTCCAGGACGTTACCTTTGATGAAACTCAACTCCGAGCCAACAAACAATCACTAAGCTTTAACGGCTCCTCACTTCGTCTTTATTAAAATAGAATTTTTTTGACTGAGTAAGAAAGCAAAGACTATAGATGGATTAATGAAAGAACTGAATGACATCGCTAACAATTAAGCATTGAGATAGAGGTATTCATCATTTACTCATTGGTAATCTGCACACATAACATCAAGTGTGAGGCATAACAGTTGACCTGATGGGGAGTTGCTTTTCCACTCTTGTTGAGTAACTGATACGGTTACTGCTAAGCCTCTAAGGAGAAAAATATGTGGGTGGAAAGACTAGCCAGATTAGGCTATACCGCGAAAGGAATTGTATATGCAATTATTGGTGTTTTGGCAGTACAAGCTGCCTTGGGCACAGGGGGTAAAACAACAGATCAAAAAGGTGCTCTGGGAGAGATTGCCACACAACCATTTGGAAAGTTCTTGTTAGCGTTAATAGGATTGGGTTTAATTGGATATGTGATTTGGCGCTTTGTTGAGGCCGTTCAAGACCCAGAACACAAAGGTAATGATGCTAAAGGTTTGGCAACGCGACTGGGTGCCGGGATTAGCGGGATAATTTATGCGAGTTTAGCCTTTAGTGCTATTCGGCTAGCGATGGGTTCGGGTGCTAGTAACAATAGTAGTCATTCAACCCAAGATTGGACAGCACGCTTGATGTCACAACCTTTTGGTCAATGGTTGGTTGGTCTTGGCGGCGCATTGATCATTGGCCTTGGCTTTTACCAGTTTTACAAAGCTTACAAAGCCAAATTCCGTAAACATCTAAAGTTGCAAGAAATGAGTTCGACCGAAGAAACTTGGGCGACACGTCTAGGCCGATTTGGAGAGGCAGCACGCGGCGTTGTTTTTGTGATCATCGGTTTTTTCCTGCTAGAGGCTGCACGTCAGTCTGATCCAAACCAAGCACGAGGATTGGATGGAGCCTTAAAATCTTTAGCACAGCAACCCTATGGTCCCTGGCTATTGGGAATAGTCGCCCTGGGTCTGGTGGCTTATGGTATTCATATGGGTGTTCAGGCGCGATATCGTCGGATCAATGCATAAATCAAGCTGACCACTTTATGGGAGTTGAGAGAATTTAGCTTTTGCGATTGGGTGCTGGTAACCGACCCACACCTAACGACTACCAAAAATTTCTCCCAAAGCTTGAAAAATATCTAAATAAAAATTCCCCTGCATTTCACGAAATAATTCAAAGGGCGAGTCGGGTTTTCCAAAAAAAGGCCGTAACGTCCAAGCCAACTGTGTACCCACAAAAGCATATAGAATTAGCCAAAACCGTAAAACACTCATCCGAGTTTTTAGCCCTTCCTCATCCTCCTTCGACAATAACTGCATTCCTTGATAAAGAAACTTCACTCCAATCAAGCCAGTGATCGTAAGAACGGCAACATTAAGTAACTTAAAAAACTGGTAATTATAGGTGGTAATCAGAAAAAACAAAGTAATTGGCGCAAAGCTGAACAATAAAACACTAATCACGGCAGCAGCCGTTAGAAGCATAACAAAATGTTGTCCCGCCGTCTTTTTTGAACCAAACAGAATATTGAAAAAGTATAAGGTCGGAAAACAAATAATGAGGGTGATTAAGTAGAGTGAGGGAAGTTTGACAGCAGAGGATAAGGCTTGTGCCCAACCATTAAATGAGCCAATAATTGCACCATAGAGGGCAAAGAAGAGGGAACTACAGATGAGCAGAGCTGTACTTTTGCTGCTCAGCTTGACACCAGAACGAATTTCTTCCAGAAATGCCCTGCGATCGCGTAAGAGACCAATTAAGACGCTAAAAGATTTCGTCGCTTGGGATTGACGTTGTATCATCTGCCTGTCACCTAGAACCTAACGTGAATTTTAGCCAGAGTGTTCCCTAAGCAAAAGCAACAAGAGTGACAAGGCGTTTTCCGGAATCTCCATCTCTCTATGTCCTTTATGCTTGGAGTGGTTGATTAAAAATAGACGGACGAGGCACAGCGAGTAGGCTGGAGAGATTTGTGTTGGTCAGTGATGTGATGTCCGTCTAATGACCCATAATAAAAACTCTCCGCGTCCCCGTGTTCCCGTGTCCCCGCGTCAATCCTAACGATGGGTGTTTAACCGGACATGATATGATTTGTGCCCGGATGTACTAGTAATAGTAAGGATTGGCTGGCTTGGGAATTTTTTTGAGGGAACTCGCCTCAATCACAAGTTGCCGCTTTCCATCCAACGTTTCCGTAATCATTCGACCTTCCACTTCTTGCCAACTGTCAACAGGATAGGCATCCCGCTTGCCATTCAGCTTGACAGGTAATGCCACAGGGTAAGCGTCTGCCGCACAGCAGGTAATCACAAAGCGAGAAATTAAGAGATATTGTGAGGGCTGATTAGGAGGATAGACCACAAAGCCTTGGACTTTTACCGATTGACCTGTGTAAGCGTCAGGTTCGGGATAAACCGCCAGCGTTCGGACCCATTCAATCAGCGATCGCTCCTCTGGTCTACTGTTGCTACGAAACGATTGGGGTTGCGTTCGTGTCATGGTCACCGATTCCGTGACACCTCGCTGAATCGCCGTCTGACTCGCAAAGACTTGGGGTGTGATCACTAACCCCAAAATAGCAGCAGCTAATAGCAGAGTTGTACTCCATCCAGGGGGAAATAAGCTGATGTGTTGACCCACTGGCATTATTGGTACCCGTCCGGCAGCCTGTTGACGCACCTGATTCATTAGCTGAGATATTCTCAAAGCTGCCAGTATTAATAGGGCAATCCCCGTGGCAACTACCAACCCAAAATAATTCGGGTGAATCAACAAACTTAACTGACCCATCAGCCAATATTTCAGCATCAAAATGCCCCAAGCGGCCAGAGCTAAAATGTCTAATAGGGGAAGGAAAAGGTTTTGAAATTGAGGGCGCTGTTTCCGAGGCTGCCTTGACGTTTGATTGGAACTCATAAACTGCGGTGATAAGTGAAAAAAGAGTCAGTTAAACAGTTTTTCGTGTAGCGTTTTCCGAGGAGGTCAGTTAAAAGCTAGAGAGTTTAAAATCATCAATCTGCTAATGGCTCACTTGTCAACCTGGCAACTTTTAATTCCGTTTCGGACGAATAGCAAAAGCTAGATTTGAATCGGTTCACCCCACAGCAAAAATCAACTAACCCGCAGATTAACAAACAAGGTCAACAAAAATGTTAATTGTGCCGCTAGACCAAAAATATAAAAAATTGCTCTGGGCTTAAACACCGATAACATCAAACCGATCGCTTTAAGGTCAATCATCGGACCGAGTACTAGAAAAGCTAACAAAGAGCCACTGGTAAAGGCTGAGGCAAAAGCGAGGGCAAAAAATGCATCCACGGTGGAACAAATTGACACAATTGTCCCCAACAGCATCATCGCCAAAATCGACGTAACTGGCCCTTGGCCCAAGCTAAGGATGACTTCACGGGGGACGGCAACTTGAATGGCGGCGGCGATCGCACTTCCCAAAACTAAGACTCCTCCTAACTCCCGTAACTCTTGCACCGTATTTTCTAAGACGAGACGCAGTTTGTAGCGTAACGGTTTGCGGGGTTTAGTACCTAATAATGATGCTTGTAAAACAGTCGCATCCATTCGTACAGGAGCACCGGGTTCACCCAGTAAAAATGAACCGGATTGTAACAGTGCGGGTTTTGAGCCTTGATTGCCAGAGGACGTTTTTCCCTTCGGTTCTCGATTGCTTACAGGCTCCATCATAGAGCGAGTAGTCATCGGTTGCAGCAGGGGACGCAAGTCAGACTGAACACTAAAGACACAGCTAATAACAACCGCAATCCCTAAGGAAAATAGGACCCGCAACACCACAATTTCAGGTTGGTCTCGAAACGCCACATAAGTTGAAGCGATCACAATCGGATTAATCGTTGGTGATGCCAGTAAAAATCCAATCGCTACTGGGGTGGGTGCTCCTTGAAGCAGCAGACGACGCGCTACTGGCACGTTGCCACACTCACAAACTGGGAAGAAAAGACCCCCAAAACTGCCCACAATCGCCCCTAACAATGGGTTGCGAGGCAGCGATTCCATGAGTTTGCGCTCATCCTCGACCAAAAAGAGCAGCAAGCTAGAGAGCAAAACCCCTAGGAGCAAAAAAGGGATGGCTTCGACCAGCAAACTCAAGAATAGGGTAAAGGCGTTGTTCAACTGATTCATGCGTTCGGCTTATCGGATGGTATTTTCCCCTGTCGGGAGGCGAGTTTCGCCATTGTATCGAAAAAAAATATTACTCTTAATTTAATTAATGCACTCCCTGACCCAGATAAATTCATAAAAGTTGCAACACCTGAGTTGACTATCAGGGTTAAACGTGAAGTTTGTTTGGGTTTGACGGTGACGAAAACCATTTTGTTGGGGAGTGCTAGTCTCAACTTGGCTGATTATAGGTGATGTTGATTTTTTTAACGATACAATGACACTTAGGGTCATCAGCCTAGATACCCCTGTTTGCAGAAAGTGGCAGGGCTATGCAGGGTGCAGGACAGGAATGGGTGAATTGGATCGGTTGTTAGGGTGGTGAAGAATGGGTTGTGATTATGTCCTTCACCTCACCGACAAGAGCGGTTCCTCAGAGCGCAGCCCTGACTAAAAACGAGTTGCCTGGGAAAAATGAATGATGATGAGCAGATCTTCCTTCTGCCCTTGAATCAGATAAAACTTCTCTCCTAGAAGCACAGTTCATTGGCTTTTTCTATAAAGTTTGTTTTTAAATTTTGTAGATTTTTGGTTTTAGATTAAGCCAGAAAAAGCCGGGTTAAGGATAACCCAAATTTAACCTAGAGTTAGTCATTGTAGAGATGAGCAAGGCTAAAATTTTTCTAATCACTGCCTGATAGAACACCTGGCTTGAATATCAAAATTCAATCTTAAATTCAAGTTATAAATTTGCTTATTCTGATACAGATGATGTCAATCCAGCGGATTTTCTTATGGTTGCTTTAACAGAAGCTAACACAAAGCTACCCGTCCCACCCCAACCCCAAAATCATAATCTGCGTCTGGAGTCAACACTCCAAGAACTATCACTCTACGATTTTCAAGTTGAATGCTCTCATCCGGGTAAGGAAGTGGCTCAAACCTTTCAACAAAATCCGCTGTTACCAGGAGTGATTCTCACGGAGCAGAGTCAGTTTGTGGGCATGATTTCGCGGCGTCGCTTTCTGGAACAAATGAGCCGCCCTTATGGATTGGAACTGTTTTTGAAGCGCCCTCTCTATTCGTTGTATCGCTTTGCTAGCGCAGAGGTTTTGAGGCTCCAAGGTGAGACGCCAATTGTAGAAGCCGCTCGGCGTTCGTTACAGCGTCCCGCTGAAATGCTTTATGAACCGATTGTGGTTGAACTGGAAGCGGGAATATACCGCTTGCTGGATGTGCATCAGTTATTAGTGGCTCAATCCAATATTCATGAACTGGCAACTCAACTGCTGAACGAACAGACTCAAGCTCAGCTCATTCAAACCGAAAAAATGGCAACTCTAGGGCAAATGTTAGCCAGTATTGCCCATGAGATTAAAAATCCGGTGGGTTGCATTACCTGTAACTTTGAATTTCTTTCCAACTACTGTGAAAAACTGATGGCGGTTTTATCCGCTTATGAAATTGAGATAACCGACATATCAGAGAGTCTCGCTGAGCTAAAACAAGACTCTGATATTGATTTTATTGTAGAAGATTTACCCAAAATTTTGCACAGTATGGGCACCGGGTCAGAGC
>DATNQL010000988.1:0-10281 GCA_036704025.1 Stenomitos sp. | reverse complement strand
TCGGAAAACGAGCGGATTACGGCACTCCGACGGATTGGACGGGATTTGGAAATGGCAAAGGCGGAGGCAGAACGTCGAGTCAGAGATGCGCTGACGAAGCGAGCAGCGGTCATCGCTGAAGTAGAATCTGTGGTAGGTTCCGAGGTGGCGCGGGTTCAGGCAGAAGTGGCGGTGCAAACGGAGCGCATCAAGCAGGTAGAAAATCAGTTACAAGCGGATGTAGTGGCACCCGCCGAGGCAGAATGTAAAAGAGCGATCGCCAAAGCCAGAGGGGATGCTGCTCGTATCGTGGAAGACGGCAAGGCGCAAGCCGCCGGGACAAAGCGTTTGGCAGAATCTTGGAAGACGGCGGGTACCTCTGCACGAGAAATCTTCCTCTTGCAGAAGCTGGAACCCCTACTCAAAACAATGGCGGCTGGCGTGCCGGAGGTGGAGGTACAAAACCTAACGGTGATTGATGCTCAAAATGGCAGCAATGTGACGAAGATGGCGTCTTTTCTAGAGCAACTGCGTCAGGCTACAGGTGTTGATGTGGCTAAAGTTGTGGGTAATTTACCACAGGGTAAAGTCATTACCGATACGACTCAGCATCAAGGTTAAGTAGAATGGCACTGACTTAAGCGATCTCATGCGGAATGTGCCCCCTCGCATCTCCCAATTTTGGGGGACTTTGAACTCTGGCTCCCCCAGGATTGGGGGTTGGGGGGCGGATCGCCTCGTTATTTCAGTGACATTCTTCTTAAGCCAGTGGCATTCAGGTTAAGTAGCCCGCAGTTTGATGTCAATTTGGTAATTATCCTTAATCTTCTTGAGAGGAAACTGCACAAACTTTGCCTCACCTGTCAGCGTCCAGTCAAAGCGACGTAGTACATGAGAGGCAAATACCTTAGTCACCAACATCGCCATTTGTGCCCCTAGACACGCATGAACCCCGCCGCCAAACGGAATGAACTCATAGATTTTGCCTTCACCGCGTTCTGGTCGGAATCGCTCCGGAGCAAATACTTCCGGTTCGTGAAAGTATTCTGGTCGGATATGGGCAAGGCGTGGTTCTGCTATCAGGACACAACCCTTTTCATACAGTACGCCATCGAGTACTAGAGACTGGGTGAGTCGGCGGTTGGCGGTGGAACTCGGAGGTAAGGTTCGCAATGTCTCCTTGATTGTCGCCTCCAGAAATTCCATCTGCTTCAAATGAGCGGATGAGAACGCGCTGACATTGCTCTGTCCTCCCAGCACCCTTGCCTGCTCGTCCCGTAGCTTCTGCACTACCTGCGGGTAGCGTCCGAATTGATACATGAGCGAAGACACGAGTCCTGAAATCTCGTAATGTGACCCCCACAACTGTAGCAAGCACTGATTCTCAATCACGTCATCGCTAAAAACCCCATCTGGGTTTTCCTGCTGGCTGGCTAGCATCATCGAGAGGAAATCTGCCGTGGGGTCGATCGCCTTACCCTCTGTCCGCCGCTTTTTCACGACTGCACGCATAAAATCGATCAGTGCAGCGCGTGCCTTCAGTCCTCGACCGTAAGCGGTTAAGGGAGACTTCCACTTGGATAAGCCATAGAAGCCATCAAAGAAGGTTTTATACAATGCCTTCAGTTCGGCTTTGGAGGATACGGGCAATCCCTCAAACGTGGCTGGGTTAGAGTCATCCAAGCGAACGCCCAACAGTAAGGGAACGAGTACGTCAAAGCAGATTGGTTCTACGGCTGGGTACAGTGCCATCCGACTAGGGGTAGGCCAGCTCTGAATGCCCTGTGCGATCGCATCATTAATATAAGGCAGGTAGCCATCCAGAGCACGACCCGTTAGCCCAGGACTTAATGCACTTTTGCGCTGGCGATGCAAATCAGGGCGCTGAAACAGACTGTACTCGCCGAACATATCCATCGTGGTGGCTGGTAAGGCAATTTCTGTATATTTCAAGTCGCCATTAAACGCCATTTGAATCGCCCTAGCTTCACCTAAAAAGATGGTAGTGCCCCCAAAAACACCCGTGTTAAAGATGGGGCCATACTGTTCTAAATTTTGACGGCAGAAGCGATCGGGATTCGCTATGTAACTAAACGTGTCATACCAATTGGGCTTGCGGGGTGGAGTCGTAGTCCCTGGAGGCGGCGCTTGTCCATCCTCTAGTACAAGTACCTCACTAATCTGTTGCACCATGACAATTTGGCTGTGTCCGTTTGTTGTAGATTTCAACTCAAATCGAGACGTACCCTAAGTGTATCCCGCTAATTTGGGAGTCATACTCCTGCTCACTTCTCATGTCTGAATCTTCTGTTACCGTCACTCTCAAACTATTCGCCGCCTACCAAGAAGCCTACGGTGTTCCAGAACTGGTGCTGAAATTTCCCCCACAAACATCTGTATCCGCTGTACTAGATACCCTGATCACCGAACATCCAGAACTTGAACAGTGGCGCAACCTCACCCGCTTTGGTGTCAATCTCCAGTTCGTTGAGTCAGACACTATTCTCCAGGATGGCGATGAAGTGGTGCTGATTCCTCCAGTCAGTGGTGGCTAAAACGTTTCTGCTCGTCGCGACTGATTCAGGAAATCATTCTTTATATTCAATTAGTTGCATACAGGACTAGGTATTTATTAAACTAGTTGCATATAAACTTGGCATTTCCAGGAGAAGTCTTCCATGGCATTTATTTCAGTGACACGTCTACATGTGCGATCGCCTCTATTCCTCCCACTGTTCTTATGGAATGTTTGGCTGACGGCAAGGCAGAGTGCCAACACTCCTGGGTTTCTGGGGGGTCAGCTTTTGAGAGACACAAACCAAACATTTTGGACGATGACGGCTTGGGAGGAACAGGCGGCTATGAAGATTTACCGCAATTCAGGCGCACACCGCAGCGTGATGCCGCGTATTCAGGATTGGTGTGATGAAGCGTCTGTGGTTCACTGGCGACAAGAAGACTGTAGCCTCCCAACTTGGGACGAGGTTCACCGCCACATGGTAGCCGACGGTTTTCCGACTCGATTAGCTCATTCCTCTCCAGCTCATCTTCAGCGAGATATCCCCCAACCCTCGTCATCTCAAGGATTAGTGTTACGTCCCAAAACAACGCGACTAGACAGGAAAAACTCGAACCCTGATCAACTCTACGAAAATTAATCCCGACAAAAAAAGTCGGGTATGTTTGACGGGATTTGTAACCCGTGTTACTATCAGGCGAGTGTTGACGGACATAATGGATAGAAAGGATTGCAGCCATGACCCAGGCGACTCAACTCAATACAGGACGGACATCTGCCACATTTAAAGCCCTCAAGTGTAAGGAATGTGGGACAGAGTACGAACCCCAAGCCATACACGTTTGTGAAGAGTGTTTTGGTCCCCTGGAAGTCAGCTACGACTACGACGCCCTCCGCCGTCATGTCACCCGCGAAACGATTCAGGCGGGACCGAATTCCATTTGGCGCTATCGTCCCTTCCTACCCGTTATGACCGATAACCCCATCGATGTGGGTACAGGCATGACGCCTTTAGTGAAGTCGAACCGCTTGGCGCGACGCCTGGGTCTGAAAAATCTCTATATCAAGAATGATGCCGTTAACATGCCCACCCTCAGCTTCAAAGATCGGGTGGTGTCCGTTGCTCTGACTAGAGCCAGAGAGCTGGGTTTCTCGACCGTATCCTGTGCGAGCACGGGTAACTTAGCGAATTCTACGGCGGCGATCGCTGCTCACGCCGGTCTGGACTGTTGCGTCTTCATTCCCGCCGACTTAGAAGCGGGTAAAGTTCTCGGTACCCTCATCTACAGCCCTACCGTCATGGCTGTAGAAGGCAACTACGACCAAGTCAATCGCCTGTGTTGTGAAGTGGCTAATACACATGGGTGGGGATTTGTCAATATCAATTTGCGTCCTTACTACTCCGAAGGTTCCAAAACCCTGGGCTATGAAGTGGCTGAGCAATTGGGCTGGAAGCTACCGGATCACATCGTTGCCCCCCTCGCTTCTGGCTCCCTATTCACCAAAATCTACAAGGGCTTCCAAGAATTCATTCAAGTCGGTTTGGTTGACGACAAAAAAGTCCGCTTCAGTGGCGCACAGGCAGACGGTTGCTCCCCCATCGCTCAAGCCTTCCGGGAAGGACGTGACTTCGTCACCCCAGTGAAGCCCAACACGATTGCCAAGTCGATTGCCATTGGTAACCCAGCAGATGGAGTCTACGCCGTGGAAATTGCTCAGAAAACGGGTGGCAACATTGAATCCGTTAGCGATGCAGAAATTGTGGAAGGCATGAAGCTGTTGGCGGAAACCGAAGGCATCTTCACCGAAACCGCCGGTGGCACGACCATTGCCGTGTTGAAAAAATTGGTAGAAGCTGGGAAAATTGACCCCGATGAAACGACCGTGGTTTACATCACGGGCAATGGTTTGAAAACTCAAGAAGCTGTTCAAGGTTATATTGGGGAACCCTTGACGATTGAGCCGAAGTTGGATAGTTTTGAGCGGGCATTAGAGCGTTCGCATACCCTCGACCGCCTAGAATGGCAACAAGTTCTGATTTAAGTTTTAACTGGGTAGACGCGGTGCCTCTTAACTAAAACATAGGGTGCCTCAGGCGAGAGGTGTAAGCCAAAAAGGCTGACAGCTCTCATGATTAACCACAACTACCAACAACCAATAACGAGTCTATGGCTATAACAGTTCTGATTCCTACTGCTCTGCAAAAATTCACCGACAACCAGGCTTCCCTTGACTGCTCCGGCAACAGTGTTGCTGAGTTGATTGAGTCAATGGAAAGTAGCTGTCCTGGGATTAAAGCTCGCTTATGCGATGAGAACGGTAAGCCACGTCGGTTTTTGAATTTCTATGTGAACAGCGAAGACATTCGATTCTTAGAAGGTACCGACACACCTCTCAAAGATGGGGATGAAGTGAGCATTGTGCCTGCTGTGGCAGGTGGTTGAACTCAACGAAACGTTCACTGACGGCTGATTGATCCGTTCTGTTAGACTCTAAAGCAATCGCTAAGATTCTGTTTGGGATGGGGAGGTATTGATATCTCCTTTATCCCAAATAGAAGCAATACCTTTCTTCGGGTAGTTTTAATGGAGTAAGAGCACGACAATGTCGTGCTTCTTTATTGATTTTGTAATAGGGAAACCATTAGAAAGAAAAATGATCTAACTATCGCCATAAAAGTTAGGACAGATTGAACGGCAAAAATGACCACGTACCAGTTATAAACCTTCTACCCTCTACCCTATGCCTTCTGCCTTTTGCTCTACCAATGGCTCTGACATAAAACAAGGAATTTGTTGAACCTAATCCCAGTGAACACAGAGTTCATCTTTCAGCTTTCAGTTGAACATCCTGTGTCAATATTAAAGAGAAATATATAAACACCCAAAACTAAGCGATCGCCAGATCTAGAGATAAGGAACACTTGAGTTATGGCAGAAGAAAAAAGTCCTCAGCCAGAGGCAGAGGTAGCAGAAGTTACATCTCCTTCTCCCAATCCGAACGCTGGAGAATCGGGAACTCCAGCCGAATCGATCGAACAGGCTCCCAGTTCGGATGAACCCCAAGCAACGGATTTTCCCTCGGCTAACGCCCCTGATCCTCAAGCCGCGAATCCTGATGTCAACCCCAACGCAACTGGGGATAAACCGACGGCTGTAGGTGAAAAGAGCCAAACCACCAGTCAAACTTCGGTTCAAGAATCGGCGAAGACGTCCGAAGACGAAACCGGTAAAAAGCCAGCGGCGAAAAAGCCAGCCGCAGCGGCAAAAACGGCGGGTGACAAACCAGCCGCAGCGGCAAAAGCCAAGAAAGAGAAGCCGCCAGCACCTGAAGATAAGCCCTTCAATGAATTTATTGAGCAAGAATATTTACCAGCCTTGAAGAGTGCCTTGGCTGAACAAGGCGTTAAAGATTTAGAGGTGACATTTGTCAAGGACAAAATACAGATTCCTGGATTAAGTCAAAATGGCGGCTGCTGGCAGGTAGTAGGCAACTGGCAAAACGGACAACGTCAATTCAGTGTTTATTTCCCGGATGAGGATATCAACAAACAGAAAGCGTTTTCCTGTGCCACCAATGGCGCTAAAGCCAGTATTTTAGAGTCTTTCATGATTGATGAGCGTAAGGTGACGCTAGACTTGTTGGTGTTTTACACAATACAACGGCTGAATGCTCAGAAGTGGCTGGCGTGGAATTAGGGGTTTGGACTGAGAAAACCTGCAAAAGGTAACAAAACTTGAAAAAACGTTGCAACTCTTAACCTAATCGACGTTTTTCACTAACCCAGACCTTGGTAGACTCTAAAAGCAGTGCAGTATAGGCGTGCATCGAAACACGTACAGATCGCCACCCCACTCCATACAGAATCATAAGCAAACAAAACAACAGCTTTTGAAATGGTAGATTCTCTTAAAAAACCAGGCTTTGAAGAAATACGACCAGGGGTGAAAGTCCCGGCGAAGGAAACCCTGCTGACGCCCCGGTTCTACACCACCGACTTTGAAGAAATGGCGCGGATGGATCTCTCGCCGAATGAGGACGAGCTTTTAGCCATCCTCGAAGAGTTCCGCACCGACTACAATCGTCACCATTTTGTTCGGGATGCCGAGTTTGATCAGTCCTGGGAGCACATTGATGGGGAAACGCGCCAATTGTTCGTAGAGTTTTTAGAGCGCTCCTGTACGGCAGAGTTTTCCGGTTTCTTACTCTACAAGGAACTGGGACGCCGCTTAAAAGACAAAAATCCCATGTTGGCAGAGTGCTTTACCCTGATGTCTCGTGATGAGGCACGTCATGCAGGGTTCCTCAACAAGGCGATGTCCGATTTCAACTTGTCGCTGGATTTGGGATTCCTCACCAAGAATCACAAGTACACCTTCTTTAAGCCCAAGTTTATTTTCTACGCCACATACCTCTCAGAGAAGATTGGTTACTGGCGCTACATCACCATTTATCGTCATCTAGAACAGCACCCCGAAGATCGGATTTATCCCATTTTCCGATTCTTTGAAAACTGGTGCCAGGATGAGAACCGTCATGGCGATTTCTTTGACGCCATCATGAAGGCTCAGCCTCAGTTTCTCAATGATTGGAAGGCGAAACTGTGGAGTCGATTCTTCTTGTTGTCGGTGTTCGCGACAATGTATCTCAACGACATCCAGCGGGCTGACTTCTACGCGAGTTTAGGCTTAGATGCTCGTGAGTATGATAAGTATGTGATTGAGAAGACGAACGAAACAGCCGCACGAGTGTTTCCAGTGATTCTGGATGTGGATAAGGCGGAGTTTTACGAACGCCTGGAGATCTGCATCAAGAATAATGAGAAACTAGGTGCAATCACATCTTCCAACACGCCTAAATTCTTACAATTCTTCCAAAAACTGCCCCTTTACGTTTCAAATGGTTGGCAGTTCCTGCGGTTATACCTCATGAAGCCCATTGAGACAGCTTCTCTACAAGGGGTTGCCCGCTAATACAGTTTGCTCCGCTAACTTGTGATTTCGGCGGTTCTGCATGTGCTAGAACCGCTTTTTTTATGCACATCTGTTGAGGCAAAGGAGACGGGATGAGATTGAGATGGATATGGTGTTTGCTCGGTATGGGTTTGTTTTTGACAGATGCGTCGGCTTGGGCGGAAACAACCTCCTCAATGGTTGTTGATTCTCCTGTATCCCCCCTCACCCCCCCAAACCCCGTGAGTAAGGGGGGAGTCGAAGAAGATCCCCCCCAACCCCCCTTGAAAAGGGGGGAAAATCCAATCAAAGTCCCCTTTTTGAAGGGGGATTTAGGGGGATCTCCGGGTTTGAAAACACGCCCTAGGGGGGTAGCCCAAGAACTGAGTCAAACAGAGACAACCCCTCAGCCACAAACCACACCTCAACCAGCCCCACAGGAATTAGATTTAAAACCGGAAATTATTAAAGATAGTCCCGTTTTGCAACGCTGGCTGAAAAAAGTGCCTAATGTTTTAGAAGAGATTCGCCATGAACCCAGTTTTCGCACTCGCGTGCGGTTAGGTTACTCTCAGTTTCCCTCGACGGGACAGGCGGCGGGGTTTAATGTGGGTGTGGAAGATGTGTTTATTGGTCGCACGGGATTAACAGTGAGTGGAGATTATCAGCGATCCTTTAATGGGAAACGTGAATCCTTTGGTAGCGATTTGCGTTACTATATATTCCCGTTGGGGAGTTATGTGAATGTCGCACCACAAGTAGGTTATCGGAATCTGACGACGGGGAATTTTTCAACCGATGGCGTCAATGTTGGGGCGCGGTTAATGTTAGCGTTATCTCGGACAGGGGCGGCTGATATGTCGTTAACTCAGAGTTTTGTATCACCAGGTAGCCAGGATGAAGTAGGCATGACGACACTTTCTTTTGGTTATGCTGTTACCCAAAATTTGCGCTTGTCTACCGATATTCAGAAACAAAATTCGCGGGAAGACAAAGATAGTCGGGTGGGAATTGTTTTGGAGTGGATGCCGTAATAATTCCGGATATTACCGTTTTTGTGTATATCCTAATCGTAGGGGCAAGACATTGTCGTATCCCTTCTCAACGAGACCATAGTGGCTTGAAGTATCCGCGACCAGGAGAGGTATTTCGCACCATATTTTCACTATCCAGATCAATAAACCCATACTTTTTGTACCACGCTCTCAACTTATCGAGTCCTAAGGGACTAGAGGCATCAAGTTCTAAATAGATGGGCTTATCATTAAATTTGTCGCAAATGCTTTGCAGGATGAGCGAACCATATCCTTTTCCTCGATCGTCTGGCATCACAGTAATAAAGTGGAGAAAGTAAAATTCTGGTGTTGCAGAAATCGAGGCAATACCAATCAAAATGTCACCGAGGGAAAACTCATACCGAACTTCTCCGGGAATGCCATAAATTCGTTCAAAAGCTTCAATCGATACTTTCATGGTGGAACTATTCCTGAACCTCATCCATACCCAGTCGAATTTGGATGAATTCAATAGATAATCAGTAACGAGGGACACCAGAAGAAGTTAACCGCATCGAGTGGTGTAGTCCCTCTATATCGAGTTTCCCCTAAGTAACCCATAAGGTGCAAGAGAAAAATAGGGTGAAAGAGTTCCTCCAATTACGCCCCGCACCGACAAGGCTAAAATCACTACTGCGATCGCCGATTCAGAGACTGCGGTTAATTTACACAAACAATTCAATTATGAGGCTTCTGTGAAGCTGAGGAAGACTCAGGAACTATTCAATCCGGATCTGCGCCTGTAAGATTGTATCAGTGAGTAAGGCAAAAGCCAAAAACTGATTTGGAAAAAGCTACTTCGCGCACGAAGTGGTGTGAGTTCTGCGAGAGGAATTTATGCGCTTTCCTACCGTTACTTTTTGCACTTTAACTGTTCTCTTAGCGGGTGGACTAACGGCCCACGCAAGTGACAGTATAACATCCGAAGAGTCTGCCTCGAAATCCGTAATTTCTGAGGCAAAAATTGAAACTCCTAGTGTGACTCCAAAGGCAACGGAAATCACGGCTCAACTCGATCAAGGTCAAGCTGTCCCTATTAGTGTACAGCCAGAGGCAATGGACTCTAAGAGAGAATTTTCCTTAGAGCCTTCGGCACCGGCTCAGACGACCAAAGCCGCCGTAGTGGGGCAGGTAGAAACCTTAGCCAAACAACCAGAGGCTCAAGCCCTTAAAGCTAATAGCACCCTCAACAATCAGTCTTCCCTGATCGCCCAGAGGGTTAACGGTACCGTGATCTCCAATGCTGAGGCACTTCGTTCGGATGGGAAGGTTGCTGTGCCATCCACGACGAACACCAGCCCATTGGTTGCCGAGGCTAAACCCGAAGCGGGAGCGAATTGCATCGCGATGGCTAATACTAGCGGCACTCAGATTGCCCAAGCATCAGCCCGTCGCTGTCCTCGTCCCGTCGCTGTTCCTAAACTGACGGTGCCAGAAATAGAAGAAGAATCTGGCGTATCACCAGCCCTGAGTATCTATATCCCTGTGGGATATGGCGCTGACAAAAACACCGTATTTCTCGGTGGTACCTATCAACCCACCGTGCGAGACACCACGGAAGATGATGAAGGTTCTGTCGGTACTGGGGGTATTGGCGTTGGCTTAGGCGATGCGGATAAAGCCGTTGGTGTCGAGCTATCCTATACCTTTGAAACCACCAATGACTCCTTCGGTGAAGGTGGCTTTAATGCCAAACTGCACCGTCGGTTAGGGCAAGATCTATCGGCGGCGATTGGTGGCAATGGATTGATCAATATCGGTCGCAACGACTTTGAAC
>DATNQL010000987.1:0-4309 GCA_036704025.1 Stenomitos sp. | reverse complement strand
CCGGCATTCACCAAACCGTTCACAAATTGCGTTACCCTAGCATCCACATTGGTCGTGTTGGTCAGGATAATCAGTAAGGTTTGCTGCACCGTGATGGAAACCGCCGTTTGGGATGCATCCGTCGCCACAACCGCCAAGCTTTGCTGCTCTAGCTGCTGATTGATGGAAAGGGCAGCACTGTTGACAGAACTTTGAATCCCTGGGCTGGCAAAAGCAATCAGTCTGCGGCGATCGCCACCACTAAAGTTGAAACCACCCGCCACATCACTGGTTGTGATAATCACACCCGTGATATCAGACTGATTACCGGACTGCGCTTGAGCTTGTGGGGTTTGAGCCACAGCACCCAAAAGCGCGAGGGCAAAACCCAAGCTCAACTGTAAAGGAAGATGTTTAATGTTCATAACGTTACCTTGATAAGGATGACTTAGAACCGGATTCCGTAACCAACGCCGAGAATGAACCGAACCCCATCTCCAGCATTACCCGTCACGTCAGCCGCCGCCGGAGTAATCACCAAGGGCACACCAGGGATGGGATAAATTGAAGCGCCCAAATTCAAATCTTGACCCGTCCATTCAGCAATTAAATTAACGGGTTCAGCCACTTTTAGAGCAACACTACCAAACACATTGGTACCGCCTTCTCGATTGTTAATCTTCTCTTCTGAGCGGAAACGACCCCCACCTAAGCCGAGTGAAACCGTAAGCGTACTTAAGGGATCAGTTGGGTCTTGAGTCAGGGGCAAAACTTTCGTGACGACCCCGTAAACACTCTTGCCCGCATCGCTATTTCCCCAGTCAATTGCATTCTCAACACCAACCGCAACGGCTAAGTCACCGCCCGTCTCATTGGTAAAGGTGCGGTGTACCTTAAAACTCACACCCCCATTTTCGCCAAAATCTTGCCGGATTGTGGAATAAGAGGTAACTGCAACTTCTGCTGCCACTAGCTTTCTGGCATCGCCCAAACCAAAGCCGGCGGTAACAGCACCATCATCAGTATCCGTAAAGCGGGTTCGTTCTTGATAGCCAAAGCCCACAAAAGCGTCACGCCATTGAGCACCAAATCCTGTGGGTGTACTGATACTGGTTCCACCACCAAACAGTCGGCGAGTGATGGTCGATACGGGCGGTTCTGGGAGGCGATACTGTTGTCTCAAAGCCGCCAAGTCATTTTGGGGTGGGGGAGAAGGCTGTGTTGCAACAGGAGGCTGGTAGCCAAAAATATAGCGTGATGCCATATCTGAGGGATTTACAGGTGGCAGAGTGCCCTCTTTCACTAAAGCCTGATAGATAAAGGCCGCTACATCGGCGCGAGAGGCATTAACATTGGGATTTAAGAGGGCAACATTTGGGTAGTTCACCACCAGTTGATTCAGGGTTGCCGCCGCCACCTTAGGACGGGCAAAATCAGGAATTTGTGCAGCGTCTTGAAAACTACTGTTTAAGACAGAGGCGACTTGGGTGGGCGGAGATAGTTCCAATCCAGTCACCAGAGAGACTAACACCTGAACGCGAGGAATATTTTGTTCAGGCAAGAAGATACTGTTGGGGTATCCTTCTAGAAATCCTGTGCGATAAGCCGTCTGAATCGCCTCAAAGCCCCAGTAATTGCTAGGGACATCCACAAATTGAGTACCTTGGCGTTTAGCCGCTCGGGGAAAGGCTTTACGAATCATCGCCGCAAACTGAGCGCGGGTGACTGGATCATCCGGTCGGAAGGTGCCATCGGGAAAACCCAGAATGACACCCCGTTCTGCGAGGGTTTCAATAAAGGTCTGTGCCCAATGACCTTGAACATCAGGAAAGGTTCTGGATTGAGCCAGTTGCACGGTGGTGGCTCTTGTCGGTGGTTGTTGCCCTACACTCAAGGTTGGGGGCTGGGTCTGGTTGGGTACAGGGACGCCCTGGCCTGGAGCTTGGGGACGAAGAGCATCGGCTCCCAGCATATTTTTCAGGAGAGATTGACCCAAAGAACCACCCGAAGACGCATTGGCTATTGTTTTAGGGGGAGAGGGCGGTGTGGGATTGGCAACACCCGCCGCAGCAGATAGCATAGTACTGCTTAAGATAGAGCTGATTAAGATATGCGCCCAGAGGCGTAAGTTTTTGCTGATTAGATAGAAACTACCCGTGCATCTGGCTTTCCTCATCACCATTTCCTACTATGCGTGAAGTTGAGTTAATACCTCAAAGGTACACGAGGTTAGTCTATTTTATGTCATCCCTATATCTTCCGGAACTTTCCCCAAAACTAGAGTGACTTGGTGTAAAGAGAGTCAACATTTGATTAATCGAGACGGTTTGAAAGTGACCCCAAAAAGACCCTTTGAGATGTTTTGTCGAATCGGTATGACCGATAGTGGTATGAGGCAACGCCTGAATCCCCCCATCGCGAGTTTAACGTTGATCACGTTAATGGCCACGGCTGTACCCGCTCCTAGCCATGCCCAACTTCCTACTTTACCGGTTCCTAGGGATTCGCAAACTCCCTCTGAACCTGTACGGAACATTGTTCCATTTCCTTCGGCACCTGGGGCTGGGGACTCGCAAATTCCCTCGTTTTCCACGCCTCCCTCCGATCCGGAAGCCCCCCCACCTCCGCCTGGGAGTCGCCCTACTGGGTTTAGTAACTTACCACCGGAAACACCTTACACCCTCGGCGCTGGCGATCGCGTTAGAGTCGATGTCTTTGATGTTCCCGAATACAGTGGCGAGTTCGCCGTTTTAGTGGATGGTACCCTCAACCTACCGGTGATTGGTGCTGTTACTGTGCGAGGAAGAACCCTGCAACAAGCCAGTGAAACCATTTCTCAACTCTATGCTCGCTACGTGAGACGCCCCCTGGTCACCGTCGGACTCCTGGCTCCCCGCCCCGTCACGATTGCCATTGCGGGTGAAGTCAATCGTCCGGGCACTTACACCGCCAATGCTCAAGGGGGCGGTGGTGCTGGCACAACGGCTGGACAATTTCCCACCGTCACCCAGGCGATTACCCTGGCGGGTGGCATTACTCAAGCCGCCGCTGTGGGTGAGGTCAAACTGCGACGTCGTAATGTACCAACAACCTACACCATTAACCTCTGGGCTTTATTAAACCAGGGCGACATCTCGCAAGACGTCGCACTGCGAGATGGAGACACCCTGTTTATCCCCACCGTTACGGATGTCAATCCCAGCGAGACTCGGACATTGGCAGATGCTAGCTTCGCCAACCGACAAGCTCAACCGATTAATATTGCGATCGTGGGCGAAGTCGCTCGTCCTGGCCCTTATGAAATTACCGGTGGAGGAGCCGGAACGGGCGGTGCTACGGGCGCAATCACGGGTGCCACCACAGGGGTTGCGGCGGCAGGCGGAGGTACGGCAGGCGGCCCACCGACCATCACCAAAGCGATTCAAGTGGCTGGAGGAATTACCTCCCAAGCGGATGTACGCTCCGTCACGATCCGCCGTCCGACTCGCTCCGGTCAATCCAAGGTGATTGAGGTCAATTTATGGGAGATGTTGCGTACCGGCGACATCTCTCAAGATGTGATCTTGCAAAATGGAGACACGATTACAATTCCCACCGCTACGGCGATTGACCCTGCCGAGGCCACCGTACTGGCTGGAGCGAGTATTTCTCCTAATACCATTGTCGTGAACGTGGTTGGGGAAGTGACGAGAGCCGGCGCTATCCCCGTGCCCCCGAACACGCCCTTGAATCAAGCCATACTGGCGGCGGGTGGATTTAACACTCGTGCCAAGAAAAGTAAGGTTGACCTGATTCGCCTCAACCCCAATGGCTCGGTTTCCAAACGAGAAGTTGAAGTGGATTTGGCTCAGGGCATTAATGAGGAAGGCAATCCTACTTTACGCAACAATGATGTTGTGGTTGTCAGACGCTCGACCATCGCTAGCATCGGGGATACCCTAGGTACAGTCTTGTCACCGATTACCAACTTCTTCGGCTTCTTAAACCTGTTTGGTTTTTAAACGCCTGAGAGTCCTTGGTCGTTCATCATGAGCGGTTTTTTCGGTTGTCTTTTGGGTTCTCAGCGCGGGTTCCGGGGACGACCGACTTAACCTGTTCGAGAGCCTCCAGTCTTGGTCATGAGCTGAAGGGGCGATTCATCAACCTCCCAAGGTTTAGGATTCGCAGGCTTGGGAACATCAATTCCCATCCTGCCCTAGATTCTCTGTAGTATCCTAGGCATACTAGATACAGAATTAGATATACCAGTAAATTTTTTCCA
This sequence comes from Stenomitos sp., assembly GCA_036704025.1. Taxonomy (GTDB): domain Bacteria; phylum Cyanobacteriota; class Cyanobacteriia; order Cyanobacteriales; family Coleofasciculaceae; genus Allocoleopsis. Next base: position 69 of record DATNQL010000987.1, on the reverse strand, counting down.
AATTCTTTCAATTTATCAAGAGGGGCGGGGGCAAGTATGGAGATGGGCAATATTCAAGATCCATTACTA